>CAYRLT010000566.1:0-6447 GCA_964425095.1 uncultured Luteolibacter sp. | reverse complement strand
AGTCTCGTCTTCTTTTTCTTTATCGTCATCAGGCACTTCGCCACCACCGTAGCCAATGACTTCAACGGTGTAGAGTGAAAGGATTTCAGAATCGACATCTTGAGTTTCAGCAGTTTTTTGCTCTGCACCGGACTTGTCCACCGTGCTGCCTGCGGCGGCTGACGAGTTCGAGGCGCTGGTGACCGTGCTGATACTGGGTGCGGATGCGACGACTGGGGCACCAACGCTGTTGCCACTGGCTGAAATATTGCCTGCGTTGACCACGGTGACGGCAGCAAGATTGATGTTGCCGCTGACACGGATGCCGGCGTCACCGGCATCAATGATGCCGGTGGGGGCAATCAAATCGACGTTGCCAGGTGCAACACCTTCCACTGTGGCCAGAACGCCGATACCGCCACCCGTGGCGAGGCCGGCAAGGTCGGTTTCCACTGAGGCGCTTTGCGGATCGATGATGACTCTAGTGGGTGGCGCGGCAGAAACTGTCCGCGACGAAGAACCAGCGGCAATATCACCCTCGGATGACCAAATGGCAACATTTCCACCCTTGAGTGTGAAAATCCGACCAATACCGATCCCGACGCTCTGATTGGCGAACACGTTGATGTTTCCGCCCGACTCGGTAATGATGCCGGGAGGGGTGAGTGGATTGCCGACCGTGGTGTTGGCCATGGTCAGACCTCCGCCTGGCGCGAAGATGTTGATATCACCGCCACTGCGGGTCCGGATGTTGCGGCTTTGGGTGAGGATTTCACCTTCCCATGAAGTAACCTCCGGAAACAAAGCTTTAATCGCCTCGAATCCAGTGTCGTATTTCCGATACCCCGCGCTATCGGGGTCGTTGAAGTCTCGGCCAGTATCGCGCAGAGCGAGATAGAAAACGGACATAGCCAACTGCTTTTGCTGTTCGCCGGTGAGTAACGAGTCTGCTAGATTGAGCAAGTCGCTGCCCGGAGTCATTTCGAGACCCAGAATTTCACCGTCGCGCAGAATTTGAACCGTGGTCACTGCTCCGATCTGGATCCCGCTCAACAAATAGGAATCATCGTAGTTGGATGAGATTTCCCTGTCACCCACCTTGAGAATAACGTCACCGGCTTTCAGTCCTGCTATATCGGCAGCCCCGCCCGGGGTGATAAACTTGATTTGGATCCCATTTTTCAAAGTCTTCGTGCCCTCGTAATCAGTCACCACGCCGAGAATTCCCTTGGCTTCGGCCAGATAGCGATTCCCATCCGGACTGGTTGCGAACTGAGTGATAAAGGCATCAAAGTCCAGATCGCTTCTTGTCAGGCCAGTTGCCGGGCCAATTCCCGCACCGACCAAAATGTCGGCACCGACAGCCGGCAGGTAAGAGTTGCGGAAGTTGCCAATGCTGGAAATACCGGTGCCCGTTCCATCCTGATTACCACTACCGACACCAAGATTAAGGTCACGTCCGGCGAGAATTTGGAGAGTGCCTGGTCCCGAAATCTGCAAATCGCCAGCAAGTGGGCTAGGAACAAATGTCAGGAAATTGCCGTTTGAGTCCGCCTGATTGCGAGTAGGGCTGTTGGAGTTGTAGAGGACAAGATCCCTACCCGCAGAAACAATACTGGAGTCTGCAGTTCCAACATTCTGGATGTACAATGCTACGTCGGTGATATCACGCCCGGCGTAAATTATGCTGGCCTTTGGGGTATATACCGTAAACCCGGTCAAATCACCTCCAGTGGCATAAACACGGACTGGCTCGGTGTCAGCCACATGTAAGAGACCCGCTGCATGGCGAATCTGCTTCGCCTGAATCGTTGCTTCTAATCCAGAATAAGAACCCGATTCTATGAATATTTTGGAAACTGTGTCAAGGAAGGCCGGGCTGGTGATTGTATTTGCAATACCGTTCGCACCGACAATATTGAAGTAGTTGAGTGGTAGAAGAGCTTTCGGCACCGTCGAAGGATCTGAGTCGGAGACATTGATACTGGAAGAACTCCATACCTGGACAGATCGGCCAAAGACCACGTTATTGCTAAAGCCGGTGGGAGAGAGGCCTGTTATGCCCCCCGTGCTGATCAGTTCGAGCTGGCCACTAACGGAAGGAAAAAGCGTGAGATTTCCTGAGACGCCTATGTTTCCCGCGAGAGAAGTCAACCGAAGTGTAGGCGCAACAACAGAAAACAAAGTGAAGAACGGATTAACCGTGGTTTCGCCAAGTCGAAGCCAAGGCTGGGACCATGCAACCGTGTTATTGGAGTTTGTGAGAATATTCTGGGTTCCATGCCAAGCTCCAAGCACCGGAAGCGGGTTAGTAGTTGTTGGCAGGGTGACCGAATTACGAAGCACCACATTGCCCCCTAGCGATGTCACTACGGTAGAGGTATCCGGCCCGAAGGTGCTGAAGTAAGACTTATACCAAAATTTATTGTTCAGACCAGTGGGCAGCATGAAGGGGTTGTAAGTCGGCCCAATGAGAATGTTCTCCCGGGCGGTGACTTCGAAGCTGGATTTCCCGGCAAACAGAAGAGTTGGAATCCACGTCAGGGGATCCAAAGTGGCGGCGGAGGGATTGTTAAGATCGGAAACGATACCGTAGGATGGAGAACGCGTGCTATTGGTGTTAATTTGCCGACCCGCATTGAGGCTGCCATTTCCACGTTCGACATAGTATATTCCTCCGCTAATGTTATTTCCGGCACTAACAGAAATATCTCCTCCTCCCAGTTCTAGCAGCGTGCTGGCACTCGGAAGACCCGCCGCCGCACGAGCGTTCGTGGGAGCGACGGCATCCATATTACTGACATTGTTGCCTGCGACGAAGGTAACGTTTCCTCCTCCCAAAGCTCCGGCGCTCTGAAAGAAGTTGCTGAAATCAACCCACCAGCTAGTCGATGCGACTGGATCCACGAAACGCCGGTTAGCCGTGCCTAGGTCCACAGTGCCATAGCTACCGTCAGGTCCGATATATCCCCTGCGATAGAGCCAGTTGTTTGGAATCTGGCGTGAGGAATCATCGATGAGTCCTGAATTGTTGCGAGTCTTGCGTTCGATATTTTCACCGGCCCGAAGTGTCACATTGCCGCCAGCCATACTGTATTGAGCCGGATAGTTTTGTTGAGATGCCCCCAATGCTGTCTGGCTGAGAGCCGGACTCATACTGAGAATAGGAACGACAAAGTCATTGGGGGCAAAGACTGCGGTGGGATCCGCTACTTGGGTCCCTGCAGTATAGATGGAAGCGAATGGATTCAAAAGTTGAATTGAGCGTCCGGCGTTAACGTCGATACTGCCAGAACCAGTTCGAATTACTTGAAAGTTGTTGCCTATGATCGATGAAGTGAGGGCGTTTCGTCCGCCGGTAGCCGTAGCAGAACCCATGTTTTTACCAATCTGAACAAAACCGGATAAAGCTTGGAGGGAATCAAGTCGGCGGACAGCCCGGAAATCCGCCGAACTGAAGTCGGCCCCGGCGGTTAGCCGATAGGACCAAGACTGCGTATTCACTGGCAGTGGAGGGTTGTATGGATTCAGTGGGGATAGCCAGAGGTTGGAACCACCGGAAAAACCATCGCTGAGCGCATTGAAAAAAGTGAGATTTCCCGAAGCGCGGAGAGTCAGAACACCGGCGACACCATTAGGGCCAAACCGGAAAGAGGCTAGATTCCAGTCGCTGGCTGCGGTGGAATTTGTGGCACCAAGAGTCAGATCGCCAGATAGATTGTAAATCTCAGCGCCGGGAGCGATGACCAGGTTGAGCGATGGGTGGAGCGCGGTAAGCCGTCCGATCATTTCTGTGTAGTTTAAACTGGCGTTTCCAGACGTGCCAAGGAATGCGTTTCCATCATTGAGAATCTGATTCTGCACAGCAGTAGTGACGGTGCCGGTGCCCGTGAGTTCGTAGAGTTTCACACCTTCCACAAGAATGCTGGAGGCTCCATTGATGGAACTACCGATCTCGTTGACGGCGAGATTGGTGTTGGCCGCGTTGCGCGGGGCGCGCAAGTGAAGGGTGCCGGTGAATTTTCCAAGTGCCTGACTGCCAGCATTCGCTTCGGCGACGGATAGATTGATGGACGACCCTGGTTGGAGGTCGAGGGTGGCCGAGGATTGGACGATTCCGTTGCGTTGATTGCCGGCTTCAAGGGTGATGTCACCGCCCTTGCCTGCAGAATCGAAGCGGGTGCCAGAGGCGTTAAGCAACGATCCGCTGCCTAATGTTAGACTGCCGTTGGCTTTCAAGTCGATGGTGCCACCGGTGACTCCCGAGGCGTCGATGGTGTCGGAAACCGTAATGTTTCCACTATCGGCGGAAACACGATAGATTCGTGAGGAGACAAGGCCATCGATGTTCACATTGCCCGTGCGGATGCGATAATCGCGGGATTGGGTGAAGCTGCCAGCGTTTAAAATAGCATCAAGATCGGCCTGGCTGCCGTCCGGGATCAACCCGATATCGAGCGTAAATTTTCCTTTTTCACCGGTGTCTCCTGCGGTGCCAATGATGACTCCGGCCAGATCCAGAGTGCCTGAGGGAGCATTTACCTGAATAGTGCCGGCATTGCCTCCGCCCTGCTTGGCGGAGACATTGATAGAGGCCGCCGCCTGAACATTCACTGACCCATTGTCTGCGATGAGATTTACGGTTCCACCGCTGGTGTAGCGGATGGTATCGATGAACGTGTTGGAAGTGCCGGCCAAGTCCAGAGTCATGGTGACCGTATCACCCACTGTGAGGTCGCCAGAAGTGGCGCGAAGAGTGAGTTTTCCGCTGGGCAGAATGATGTCACTGTCGATTTTAACACTGTCTCCTTGGAGGGTGAGATCCGCCCCAAAACCACCGTTGAACGGGGAGGGCCGGCTCACCGCAGGCTGGGCAAACTCCAACGCTCCATCCGAGCGAATCTGATACTTCGAGGCAGCAGCTCCAGTGAGAAGCGGCGTGATTAGATCGAGGTCGCCGGTGCTATCAAGCGTGCCCTGGGTTTCAGTAAGAATGCTTCCGGTCGCTGTTAGTTTCACATTCGCGTATCCATCCACTCGCACGGCATTGGCACCGAGTGTGATTTGGTCCGCATCAAAGGTGGTGGTTCCCGATAGAGGGGTTGTCAAGGGCGTGGGAGCAGCATTGGCGGTGCTGTTTCCAAGTGAAAGGCTTGTGGCGGAAAAGGTGACTGTGCCGCCATTGGTGTTGAAACCACGGATCGAAGCTGCTTGCAGAGAAAGGCTTTCAAAGTTTCTGGATCCAACTGTGCCAGTGCCATAGACGTCGATGGTAGAATAACTTGCGAGTGAAAGCCGCGTGGCAGAGCCTTGCAAACTGGCAAACGCATCTCCCGTAAGCACAAGCCCGGTGGTAGGGTTCAGGATTCCGGGGTTATCCAGTCCGATGCTGATCTGTCCGCTGTTGAGCGAGACACCATCGGCAGTCAAGCGTACCGATTCTGATAGACTGATGGCGGCGGAAGAGTCGAGGATGATATTGCCTCCGGTGAGGGAGGTTCCGGCACTTACGGTGAGTGCTGGCAGACTGGACGAATTGGTGCCGACGCGAGTGATGCCGCCTGATGCATTGGCACTTACACGGACCAGTGTGCCATTGCCGCTCCCTGCGCTGGTGGTGCTTCCAAGCAACAAGTTGTCGAGTGAAATATCATTATCCTCTATTGAAATGATTTCCGAATTCTCGACCAAGGTAAGTATTTCTCGGGAGACAAGGATGACGTCGCCACCGATCAGCGCAGTGCCTGCGTTATCGAGTGTGATATTTTTCGAGTTTGCGGTGACCGAAACCCCATCCGCAGTGAAATTGCGGAGGCCGCCGATCAGCAGGCTTTCCGCACCAAAGCTATTGAGGGTCGCAGCACTGAGGACCAAGCCTGCGCCTGTCACTGAGGCACCTGTTGGATTAATGACAATGTCCGATGAGCTATTAATATCGATCAAACTCACGCGCCCGGATGTGGGCGCGAGCGATGAAACCCGCCCCCGCAAAGTCATGCTTGAGGTGGAGGAAAACGCGAGATATCCGGCGTCCACCGGTAGGCGTGGGACCGTAAATTCGCGGGAGAGGGCGGCATTTTTTAGATCGGTATTGGCCAGCAGATCCTGATATTCCGCACGGGCACGGAAAACCGTGGCCGTAGCGACCTCGAAGCCGCCGATCAGGGTGGGGCCGGTGCGGGATGGATCGAGATTGTTGGAACGATAGCCGGAAACGACGGTGGATCCGTCCGGCGAATTCACGACCCCGGCGGGAACGGTGGATTTCGGAGTGACTAGAACCGCGCCCGGCAACAGGGCGTAGCGGGCGGGCAGTAGCGTGTAAGTTCCTGCCGCCAGATTCTTGCTGGCGGAGAGTGTGATTTGGTCACCTGCTTTGAGAGAGGAATTCACATAGCCCGGCGCACCGTCCAGATTGGTGGCGGAGGAATCGTTGTTAAATGGCGCGTATGGGCTATAATCAAACCC
>CAYRLT010000565.1:0-5949 GCA_964425095.1 uncultured Luteolibacter sp. | reverse complement strand
AACCATGGCTTCAAATTCACCAGCCCGCGCTACTTCCTCCAGGTGACCTCCGACCAAGCACCGCGCGTCGAGTTGACCTCGCCCGAGGCGAACCTCAACGCACTGCCCGGCCGACCGCTCAACCTTGCGGTGCGCGCTCAGGATGACCACGGCATCGGCACCACCACGGTCACTTACCGGGTGAATCGCCGCCCGGAAAAAACCATCACTCTCCCAGCCCCTGTGCGCAGCGGCGAGGGCGCGCAAAAACTCGACTGGGACTATCGCAAGGAAATCCCCGATCTGCAGATCGGCGACTCAGTTTCCTTCGTTGTCGAGGTGGCGGACAAATATCCCGGCGAGGGTGGAGCGCATCGCGCCCGCACCGATTCGCGCCGCATCACTTTCCTTTCCCGTGAGGAATATCTCGCGGCGATCACCAAGCAAATGGAACGCCTGCTGACACGAGTGCGCACGCTCTACCGTCAGGAACGCGCCGCGCATGAGCTGATCGTCGCCTTGGATCCCACTGCCGACAGTTTCCTGCCGACCTGCCAGCTCGAAGCCATTCGCCAGGAAATGGTGCGCGAACAACTCGTCATGACGGCCACGGAGGTGGAGGCCCTGCTCGCCGATCTCGCCGCCAACCAAGTCAGTGATGCCGTGGAAAGCGGTTCACTCGCCACATTGCGCGATGCCCTGCGTGCCATTGCCAGCGAACATGTTGCCCGGGCTGCCGATCTTCTGCGTGCTCAAGTCGGCGCGAAAAACCGCGACCCGCAACCCGCCATCGCCGCCGTGAACGAAGCCGCCCGTAAGCTGGCGGGATTGGTCTTGCAGCGCGGGATCGACGCCTCCCGCGAGGTCTTCGCCCGCGAGACTCACATGATTTCTCGCGAACTCGCCGCGCTCCGCCTGCGCCTCACCACCGCCACCCCAGACCAGGCCGAGGCCTTGGCAAAGGGTCACGAGGAGGTCGCGGCATGGACCGATGCACTCCTCGACCAGCTAACCCAAGGCATGCGCTACGACCAACGCCCGCTCGCCGTGCTCGGCCTCAGCCGCCGCATTCATGACCTGCGCACCCGTAAAATCACCGACGCCATCCGCAAGGCCGCCGCGCTCGCCCGGGAGGGCAACGCCGCCGGGGCCGCCACCGCCCAATACGCACTCATCCGTCCGCTCCTCGAGTCCGAGTTCACCATGCGAAGCGGCTCCGAGTTCGCCCTGATCCGCGACCTGCGCGAAAAAATCACTTCATTGATTTCCGGGCAAGAAGAGCTCCTCGCCACCTGTGAGGGACTAGCGGACCTAAGCCAGCGCGCGCCGGAGTTGAAAAAACGCCAAGCCAGTTTGCGCGATGCCCTCGTTCTTGCTGCGCTCCCGGCCATTCCCGCCCCGCGGACACGCCTTTTTGATCTGACGATGCCACCTGCTCCGCCAACCGACGATCTGCGGCTCCGCACAGAGAAACTGATGACGGAGGCCCTGGGTCGGCTCGAAGCCGGCGCCAAGGACGACACGGTGGCCCGTCAGCGCGAGGCGATCCAATCTCTGCGCGAGCTCGATACGGTCCTCGCTCGCTGGTCTTCCGAGCTCGCCCAGAAATCTCTCGGAGTTTCCGCGCTAGTCTCCGATGCCACCGAGCGCGCTAGCGTGTTGGAGCAACTCGAAACCCGCCAGATCGGGCTGCTTGAGCAAACCGAGGAAGCCGCCCGCAAGAAGAAGAATCCCGAAGCTCTCACCGGGGATCAACAATCGCTCGCGACAGAGATCGAAGAATTCCGCAAGGAACTGTCCGCAGGCGCATCCGGACCGGCGAAAGAAGCTCTCCCGCTGCTGGGTCGTGTGGAGGCTGTCGCCAAGGCCATGAACCTCGCCACCGCCGCCCTGCGGGACAATCGAGCAAAAGACGCCCTCGATGCCCAGGATGCCGCCGCCGAAGCCCTCACCGAAGCCCGTGCCCTCGCCGATGGTCAACTGGTCCAGCTCAACCTGCTCCAGCAACTGATTGCCTTCGAGCAAGCGGTCGGCAAGGCCAGCGAAGGCATGGCCGACATCGTGGGTGGCCAGAACGACCTCATCGCAGCGACCCGGGCCGCCGACGAGAAGGCTCTCAAGGCTTTGCTCCCCTCCCAGAAAAATCTTCTCCTATGCCTCACCGACATTGCGCCCAGCCTCGATCTGGTGGCCGCGCGCCTCGATGTTGGCACACCGCTAGTGTTCGCCGGTTCCGACGTCGAGGATGCCCTCCCCGCCATGGAGGACGGCGACGCCAAGGACGCCGCTAAGATTCAAGAGATCGCCGTCGGGTCGCTGACCAAGGTGCAGGGACTCGTCTCGGAGATCGCGATTCAGACGGGATACATCGCCGAAATCGTCGAGTTTCTTCACGAAGCCCAGTCCGATGCCGCCTTGCTCACCTTCCGCCAGCGTCAGCTACGCGAAAACACCGATGCCAAGGACACGCTCGCCCAACAGCAGGCACTCGCCTCCGACACCGGGAAATACGGCCACACCCTTACTCAGGTCGCGGGCACCATCGATCTGCGGAACCTCGACGAGAAAATGAAGGCGAAGCTCGGCGAGCTCGAACTCGTGGTGGATTTCCAAGCCCCCGTCGTCCACATGAAAAAAGCGGCCGAACTCCTGCAGTCCGGGCAGCCCGCCGCGGATGCGATGAAAGCCGCCGAGACAGCTCTGGCCGCCAACTCGGAGCAGTTGCTGGTGATCATCCAAATGCTCAACGGCCTGCCTAGCATCTCGGTGACCAAGGTGGACCCGCCGGAACTGCATCGCCTGATCGATGTCCTGAACATCACTAGCAAGCACCACAAACTCCTCCGCCAAACCCAGGGCGCCGCCGACAAGGATCTCCCCGCACTTGCTCCAGCGCAGGCGAAGCTCGCCGAGGCTACCGCCAAGTTCACGACAGCTGAACCCGAAGGCCCAACCGTTCACCCGATGCTGGTCACTGCCCATGGCCAGCTGACACCCATCGCCGGTGTTCTCAGCGCTTCCCGCAAGGCCGATGCCAGCAGTGCCCAGCAGGCCGCCGATCAGACCCTGCGTCACTTCATCATCGAGCAGGCGCTTATTTTGAATACCGCCACGCCTCCCGCCTCAGCCAGCTCGGATCCGGTGGTAACGGAAGCTGAATCCACCGACCTCTCCGAATCCGACACCGTCAGCTTTGTCGCTGATTTCGTGAGTGGTGAGGCACCGAAGGACAAGAAGACAGGGTGGGACATACTCGGCACCCGCAACCGTGCCTCGCTCAACCAGAACTTTGCCCGCGAGCTTCCGCTTGAATACCGTGCTACGCTGAAGGATTACTACGAAAGAGTCGCAAAATGATTACTCCATCCTCCATCCTCCATCGGTCGGGCATTGCCCTCGCCGCGCTCATCTACGCCTCGGCCATCACGCCACTTGTAGCTCAAAATGAGCCCGCCGCCGATACCGCTGCTACCGCCACTCCGGGTGAAGCCGCGCCCGAGCTCACCGAAGCCGCCGACCTCGCGATCGAGCGCGGTTTGCAATACCTCGTCGCCACCCAGAATTCCAACGGTTCGTGGACTTCCAAAGCAGGCAATTACGATATCGCCGGCACCTCCCTCGGCCTCATGGCCTTCATGGTGAAAGGCTACTTTCCCGGCTTCGGTCGGCACGGCGCGACGCTCGATCGCGCCAAGGACTACCTACTTAAGAAAGCCGAGGAATCCTCCACCGGATACATGGGCGGAATGTATGAGCACGGGCTCTTCACCCTCGCCATGTCGGAGATGTGGGGAATGACCAACAACATCGAGGACAACAAGAAGATCCAGGCCGCGCTCGAGCGCGCCGTCCAAGTGATCCTGCGCGCCCAGAGCCCTCTCGGCGGTTGGCGCTACCACGCCCGTCCCGATGCCGGCCAGGACACCTCGGTCACCGCCATGGTCTTCGTTTCCCTCGCCTCCGCGCGACAAGCCGGCATCCTCGTGCCCACCGAGACGATCGACCGCGTGGTCGGTTACCTTCGCGATCAGGTCTGGAATGAAAAAACCGGCGGCTTCGGTTATCAAGGGAGCTCAGGCAGCACCCTCGCCTGCACCGGCGGCGGAGCCTACGCGGCTCAGCTTTGCGGCATGCGCGATACCGAGTGGGTGCAGGCCTCCATCCGCTACCTCGAGAACAGCCCGAAGATGTTCAATCGCAAGGAAATCGGCGAATACCACTACGCTCACTACTACGCCATGCAGGCGATGGTACAGGCGGGCGACGAGCACTACGCCAAATGGTATCCCAAGATCCGCGACTCCCTGATCACGCTCCAGAACTCCGATGGCTCGTGGAACGAAGGCACTGAGGAAAAGCCGGAGATCTACCCGCACAAGACCCCCATGTCCATCATCATCCTCGGCACACCCCACCGTTATATTCCGGTCTACCAGCAGTAACCGTGATACTGAAATCATCCCGATTCCCCGACCGAAAACTCACACCGCATCGCACGCCATGAAACTCCTGTCCTACCCCACCCTCGCGCTGCTTCTGGCCTTCACCCTGAGCCCGCTCGCCGTGGCGAAAAAGGAGAAGGAAGAACTCCCACTCACCCCCCGTGGCACGGAGCTGCTCGGCAAATACACCAAGGAACTGGAGACGCTGCGTGCCGAGGTGATTGCCGCCCTGCCTCCGGTCGACGCAGTGAAAAAAACCCGTCTTCTCGAACTCCGCGCCAAGTGGAGCGGGGCCGAATCAAAAAGCGAGTCCACCGCCGCTGAAAAGAAAGCTCAGGACGACTTGCGGGAAAAAACCCAGATCGAGGTGCTGGATGCGGGTGGAGCATTGCTGACTGATCTTGCACCTGTCCTGTCTTCCAATGCTCTCGATTCCAAGCTGATGCGGATCGCGATCCTGGCTCATGGCACACCGCGCGGCCTTGCCGAGTTTGCCCAGCAGGGAGCGGAGGAGGAAAAATTGTTAGGAAAACTTTTCGCCGATGAATCGCTCATGCGTCAAATCCTCGAGGCAGGTGGTGCCAATGGTGGCGAATACGGAGAGATGATGCAGGTTTACACCGCGATTCTCAAAGCCAGTGAGCGCGCCCGCGAAGTAGGAAGCATCTTCCAGCGCCTCGCTCTGGGAACCAGCATTCACATGCCGTGGCTGCAGGAAGAGACGAAGATTGTGAAGCGCGATGCCGAGGCCGAGGCCGGCGCAGAGGGTCCTTCAGTCCCGCTGATAGACAAGAAGAAGGGAGGAGTGTACGGTATCGTTTTTAACACCCAAACCAGCGTTGCACAAGTGCCGCGCTACCTGCATTACGAAAAAGCCTTTCTCGACGGCGAACTGGATCCCGGCTTCAAGGACATGAACACCTGGGAGTGCCGCTTCATCACCGATTCCGAATACAGCAACGAGGATCTCGCCTGGACACGCCAAATGATGCGCATCTACCGCCCCGATCACATCACGACTTCGGACTACAAATGGCGCTATGTGCGCTTAATCAAGAGCGACGTCCCCTATTGCAGCACCACTCACGACCCATCGCTGGGCACCCGGCCACAGATGGAGATCGCCCTCGGCGGCATCTGCGGTCGGCGCGCTTTCCTGGGCCGCCTCACCACGCGCGCCTTCGGCATCCCGAGCCGCGCTTCGACCCAGACCGCACATGGCGCCATGTGCCACTGGACGCCCAGCGGCTGGGTGATCTGCTTGGGTGCTTGGTGGTCGGTGGCCTATTGCGGCCCGCAGGACGGGCTCGACTTCCTGCTGGACTCCCAAACCCGCGAGTTTGAGGACGAATATAAATTAGTCCTTCGTGCCCAGTGGTTGGGTGATGTTTATGGCGAAGAGGACGTGAAAATCTCGCGTGGCCAATTCGGCAAAGGTGGCGGTTTCTGGGACAACCTCGCGTTTGTGAAAAAGCAGATCGTCGTCAAGCAGGCCGAGGTCAAGGCGCTCGAACTCGCCGGTGGCATG
>CAYRLT010000564.1:0-3596 GCA_964425095.1 uncultured Luteolibacter sp. | reverse complement strand
CGCCGGCTGTCCGCAGAAATAGAGATTCATCCAAAATTCCGCCGCATCGATTCCGCATTCCTCTATGCGCGCCAGTGATACCTGGCGGGTGTGGATGTTGTGCACGGTGAACAAGCTCTTGATCCCGCGGCGCCGGGCCATCGCTGGAATCAGCGCCGTCATCCAGTCATTGCAATGAATCAAATCCGGGCGCACCTGCGGCACAATGTGATTGATTACTTCCCGTTGGAACACCAACGCGATGCGCATCGATTCCTCGGCATGATTGCTGTAAACTTGCTCGCGATAATAAAAAATCCGGTCCTCGGCCAAATGAATGTGCGAGTCCGGCAGGACTTCGTGGTATTTCCTCAACTCCTTATCATGGAGACTGAACACATCTCCTTGGAACATCCGCCGGTAATTCGGCAGCGCCACATGAACGTCCGCTCCGAGCTCGAACAATGCCGATACCAATGACGCCGAAACATCCGCCATACCACCCGCCTTGGCGGACATCCTCTGCGACATATTGCCCATCCCGGGCGGCAGATAGGTGATTTCCGGGGTTACAATTAGAATGCGGGGCTTCGCTGGCTTTGATTTCACTGACATTGGTATCACATGTGAGGGGCTCGTTCCACTTGTTGGCAAAATGACGAAAATCGAGAAAACACGCCACTTGAATCTTACCATTAAGTGCGAAAATTTTTCCATGGGTTTTAAACTTGTCGACCCTGTGGAATTTCACTATAGTTGCGCGCGTTTTCGTCAGCTCCAGCCTGACCATTTCAAATCCCCCCTCCCCTCCCCCGCTTCCCCCTCCCATGAAACATGGTGGTCCAGGCACGGACTCCGCCAATTCCTCCGCTCTCCGCGAGGTTCTGGAAAACTTCGTCGTTCGCCACCGGATCATCGAGTATCTCGGCGGCCCGGACTTGGATGATGCTACCTGCACGTTTCTCGCCCGCATCAACCCCCTCAATCCCTCCCGCTTCGAGCGCCATCCCCCGGCTCATCTCCACTCACTTCTCGACGAAAGTTGCGAGCTCGCGCGCTCATTCGAGGACACCTCGGCGATGCTCATCCACCTCGATATCGAATACGTCAACTTCGACGATCCAGCGGCCGCATACCTCGATCCCCGAAGGATCTTCCTTCTCCAAGAACCGCTTGTCCACGTCATCGAAGCCCGCCTGCTCACCCTCGGCATCCGCTACCTGCACGTCGTCACCGGCCAAGGCCACCATTTCGTTTGGAAAATCCGCAAATCGTCCTCGGTCGCCAAGGCCATCGCCCGCCTCGGCATCTGCAACACGCCGACCCACAAGCCCGAGCCCGAGCCACTCTTTCCCCATGTGGCATTGCTGATGGAACACCTCGCCCATCTGCTCAAATCCGAGGCCGCCGCCGCCTGCCAAATCCCCGTGGAAATCACCGCCCAACACGTCGGCCCCGGGCACTCCGGCAAACGGGAGATGCTCTCGATCGATATCTCCGAATACGGCGATCCCCTAGCCACCCGGATGATCCGTATCCCCTACACGGTCTATCGAAAACCTTGGGTCTCCGGATTGATCGAACGCATCGGGATGACCCAACAAGTGCCTGGATTTTTCACCCTGCCCTTGCATGAGATGGACATCCATCAACTCATCGATCATCGCCACGACCCGGATTCCATCATCGAACTCGCCCACCGCGCCGGCGTAGAAATCCCGCAAGAGGAAACCGGCACCCGCCACCTGCTGGACTCCTACCTCAACTCCAGCCTCATCCGTTTTCACCGCGAGTTTTACTCCATCAGCCACGATTCGCCCACGCGCCGCGCGAAAGCCACCTCTAGCGCGCTCCCCAATCTACCGCCCTGCGCCCGCCATGTCCTCACCCACCCCAACGACTTGCTTCTCAAGCCTTCCGGTATCCAACTCGTCACCCGCTGCCTACTCGCCATAGGCTGGCACCCGCGCCACATCGCCGCCCTCGTCGCCTCGATCTTCCAAGATCCCACCCACCAATGGGCGCACCAATGGGATGAATACGATCCCGTCCTCCGCGCCACCTTCTACGTCCGCCTCTTCGCCGGCCAAATCGCACAGGGCATTGATCGCGGCATCGACTTCAACTGCGTCTCCCAACAGGAAAAACAATTCTGTTGGAATCCTGACAAGTGCTCGCTTGAACCCGACTTCAACCGCATCTATCATTTATTCCCAAAACCCGAAACCTTACAACCCATCCCACCATGAGCGACTGGCCATGCGGCATCTCCACCGGATGCTTCTACAAAACGGACATCCTGCAAGCCCTGCCCATTGTTCGGGACGGCGGCTTCAATCTCATCGAGGTCTGCTCGTTTCCTTCCCACCTCGATTACCACGATCCCACCCACGTCGCGGACGCCGCCGCGCTCATGGCCAAGCTCGGCATCGAAGCCAATTCCTTCCACGCCCCGTTTGCCGATCGGATCGACATTTCCTCTCTCCACCCGCCCCAACGCATGGCCGCCGTGCAGGAAGTCTACACCGCCTGCGAGGCCGCGCACATCCTTAAAGCCCGCTACCTCGTCCTCCATCCAGGCCCCGAATCCTCCGGCAAACCACCGCCCGAAGAACGCTACCACCGCATGACCTGCGCCGCCGCCTCACTCAATGAGATCGCCCGCCGTTGCCGCGACCTCGGGCTGACGCTTCTGTTAGAAAACATGTTACCCCACCTGATGTTCGGCCACACGAGCGACATCCTATTCCTCCTCGGTGCCATCCGCGAAACCAACGTCGGCACCTGCCTTGATACCGGTCATGCATTTCTATCCGGCGACCTCCGCACTGTCATCCACAAACTCTCCGGCCACCTCCGCATGCTCCACGTGAATGATAATCTCGGCGATCACGACGGCCACCTACCACCCGGTGAAGGCGCCATTGATTGGACTTCGCTGATCCGCCAACTCCGCCAATGGCGTTTCCACGGTCCCCTCATTCTCGAACTCGCCGATAGCGGAGAATCCCCCGAGCGCATCATGGAACACGGTCGCAACGCGCGCGCTTACCTCGGAGAAATCATCACCAGAATCGACCTCAACGACACCGGTCGGACATCGTGACACAACTTGAGGCGATCCCCGAGGCGAGCCGCTTACTTTAAGACTTCGGAAATTTTTGCGGCGACTTGTTCAGCGAGTTTTGTGGAGCCTTCGTTGGTGAAGTGGACATCGCCGGGCTTGGTGAACATCGCGGGTGGAAACGTCTTACTGGTGGTGTAGAGGTCGTTGATCGCGACATGCTGGCGCTCCATCACACGGGCGGCGATGGCGTTGTATTTGGCGTCATCGCCGACGAAGCGTCCGACCTCGCCTTCGGGCACAACGGTGGTGCTGGCCCAGATCAGCTTGGCTCCGGTGGCTTTGAGACGCTCTACCAGTTTTTCCAGATTGCGTTCGTAGTCGGCGGGTGAAGTGGACAACTTGCCATTCACCTTATCGCGTTTTCCTTGTTCCTTCGAATCCGGGCGGCGATAGCAAAGATCCCAAAGTCCCCAATTGAAATGGATCACGCTCCAGCGGGTTTCGCCGAGATATTGATCCAACGTAACTATTCAGGTCTTTAAGAAAGCTT
>CAYRLT010000563.1:0-1778 GCA_964425095.1 uncultured Luteolibacter sp. | reverse complement strand
ATCCATGCCCACGACTGGCTTACCTATCCCTCCGGAATGCTGGCCAAGAAGATATCCGGCAAGCCCTTGGTGGTGCATATCCACGCCACAGAATTCGACCGTGCTGGAGGTCCCGGCGACGAACGCGTCCACAAGATAGAGCACGCCGGGATGATGTATGCCGATTCTGTGATCGCGGTCTCGCAATACACTGCCCAGATGATCATGTCCCGCTATCGCATCGATACCGGCAAGATCCGCATCGTGCATAACGCCTTCAAGGACGATCCGGAACTCACCACCTGGAGCCCACCCGATGATGCCCGCGTGAAACGCATCACCATCCGTAAACGCCCCATACGTCGCTCCGATTCGCGTGCCTGAGCGAGCCTGCCATTCATGTCCGAACCACGCCTCAGCGATCTCAAAAGCCGCGCCCAGCTCCTCAAGCCCACCCTCAAACTCGGCAAAGCCGGAGCCACTCCCGAGTTCCTCGCCGCCCTCGACGAGCAACTCAACCTGCACCAAATTCTGAAAATCCGCTTCGAAGGATTCAAAGAGGAACGCAAAACCCTCTCCAAAGAACTCGCTGCCAAAACCGGTTCCCTCCTCGTTCAACAGGTCGGCCACACCGCTGTCTACTATCGCCGGGCCAGCGCATAGACACAAAGTAGCCTCGCCTGCGTCGTCACAATGCGCCTCTGCGGTAGATGACTTCACGCGCCCCGCAAAACAGATGCCGATGAGGCCCCACTCAGCGGTCTTCACAAAGGCGGAGCCATCTGTTTGACTGCACCCATGCCACGCGAAGCAACCATCCAGCGCACGACTTCCGAAACCTCGATTCAACTCGCCATCAAGCTCGATGGTTCGGGCACATCCCGCATTTCCACCGGGATCGCTTTTTTCGACCACATGCTCACCCTGTTTTCAAAACATGGCCTCATGGATTTGGATGTCACCGCGAAGGGCGATATCGAAGTGGATTTTCATCACACGGTGGAGGACACCGGCATCGCGCTCGGGCAGGCGATCACGCAGGCCCTCGGCGACAAGGCGGGCATACGCCGATATGGTTTTTTCTATGTTCCGATGGATGAAGCCCTCGTCCGCACAGTGGTGGATCTGAGCGGCAGGCCGTTCCTGGCCTATAATGCGCCGGAGCGTGTCTCGCCGATCGGCGGCAATTTCGAGTTCCAGTTGGTCGAAGAATTTCTGCGTGCTCTCTCGGTGCATGCCGGCATGAACCTGCATGTGGACATCTTGGCCGGTCGCGATGCCCACCACATGGCCGAGGGGGTTTTCAAATCCCTCGCCCGTGCACTGGATCAGGCGACGGCGGTGGATTCCCGCGTTCAAGGCATCCCGAGCACGAAGGGTGTCCTGTGAGTGGAAAAAAACTCGGCGTCATTGATTATGGCAGCGGCAACCTTCGCAGCGTGTGCAAGGCTCTCGAAGCCTCAGGATCGTCTCCCAGTCTTGTGACCGACCCATCGGGCCTTGCCGGTTTGGATGCCATAGTTGTCCCCGGCGTGGGAGCCTTTGCGCATTGTGCGGAGAACCTCCGAGCCGCTGGGCTGTGGAATCCCGTCCGCGACTGGGCGCTCTCCGGTCGTCCCTATCTCGGCATCTGCCTCGGCTACCAGCTTCTCTTCGAGTCCAGCGAGGAATCCCCCGGCGTGGAGGGTCTTGGCGTTTTGAAAGGGCGTGTCGTGCGATTTCCCGATGTCGGCCTCAAGGTTCCGCACATGGGTTGGAACACGCTCTCGAAAACCTCCGGGCCGCTCTACAAAGACCTC
>CAYRLT010000562.1:0-19263 GCA_964425095.1 uncultured Luteolibacter sp. | reverse complement strand
ATGGTTTCGTCGATTTGGCCTTTGAGCGGTCGCAGCGTGATCACGGGATCCAGCAAGCCGGTGGGGCGGATGATTTGCTCGACGATCAAGGGTGTGCCGCGCTTGGTGGGATCGAATTGTTTGATTGATTCGTCATTGCCGCTCGCCTTGACGCGGAGTTCCCTCCAATTCGGCGAGCCGCCTTCCTTGCGGGATTTCACCGGGATGAAGCGATGGTTTTCCGGTCGGGAGTTGATGTATTCGAAGGGTCCCGGCGTGGCGGAAACATAAACCCGCTGGCCGGTCATCTGCATGAATTCCTCGAAGCGCAGCGGGCGGTTGTCCAAGGCACTCGGGAGCCGGAAGCCATGATCGACGAGAACGGTCTTGCGGCTTTTATCCCCCTCATACATGCCGCCGATTTGTGGAATGGTGGCGTGGCTTTCATCGATCAACAGGAGGAAATCGCGCGGAAAAAAGTCCAGCAACGTATGCGGACGCGCGCCGGGTTCGCGTCCGGTTAGGTGGCGTGAATAGTTCTCGATGCCTTGGCAAAATCCCATTTCAGCCATCATTTCGAGGTCGTAGTCGGTGCGCATGCGCAACCGTTGTGCTTCGATGAGTTTACTTTCCTTTTCGAATTTTGCAACTTGTGCAGTGGCCTCATCGCGGATGGCGACCATGGCCCGTTTCATTTTATCGCCGGATGTGACGAATTGCTTGGCGGGGAAAAACGTGTGGCTTTCCAAGCGGTCGATCATTTTTCCGGTGAGCGTATGGATGCTGGTGATGCGCTCGATTTCGTCGTCGAAGAACTCCACACGGATTGCTGTTTCGTCGAGGTATGCGGGGTGGACTTCCACCACATCGCCGCGGACGCGGAATTTTCCCCGGCCGAAGGCGATGTCGTTGCGTTCGAAAAGCATGCCGACCAATGAATTGAGAAACTCCTCGCGTGTCAGTTGTTGGCCGACCCGCACCGGGACCATCATGTTTTCGTAATCTTCCGGAGATCCCAAACCATATATGCAGGAAACCGAGGCGACCACGATCGTGTCCTCTCGGGTGAGCAGCGAGCCCATCGTGCTGAGGCGCAGGCGCTCGATCTCATCGTTGATGGAGGAGTCTTTTTCAATATAGGTATCGCTGCGTGGGATGTAGGCTTCCGGTTGATAGTAATCGAAATACGAAACAAAATACTCGACCGCGTTGTGCGGGAAAAAGTTTTTGAACTCCGAGTATAGCTGCGCCGCCAACGTTTTGTTGTGGCTCATGATGAGCGTCGGCTTGCCATGCCCGGCGATCAGGTTCGCCATGGTGAAGGTTTTTCCGGATCCGGTGACACCGAGCAAGGTTTGGTGACGGTTTCCGGCGGCGAGCGATTTCGAGAGTTTCCCGATCGCCTGTGCCTGATCGCCCTCAGGTTGGTAGTCGCTGACCAGTTGAAATGGCATACGCCAGCTCCATAACCTCGCAATCCATTTGCTGCAAGTGTTGCAATCCCGGTGCTGGACCCCGCTCCAGTTCACCCATATACCGCTTGCCACATGCAGCAACCTTCTCCTGGACAACGGTGGATTTCCACTTCCGAACCCGCGCTCGGTCTCGGGCGGATTCATTCCTACAATTGCGGGCGCGTGGATGTCAGTTTTCCCGCTGCCGAGGAAACCCGCGCTTACGCGTTCGAGTCCGCGCCGCTGGTCAGAGTCCGCTTCGAACCGGGCGATGTGATTTCGGACCGTGAGGGTCGTGAAATGACCGTCGAAAAAGTTTCCATCCATGGCGAGCTTCTCACCTATCATGGTTGCGGATTCCAGATCGCCGAGAGCGAGTTGCTCGACACCTTGAACTTCGTGCGCCCGGAAAAACGCTTACTCGCGGGGCTTTGCGATCATCCGCGTGATTTCGACCAACGCCTCCAGGCGCTCGATTGGAATACCCGCATCCGGCAGTCGCCCGCGCGTGGCTTCATCGGGGCCCGTATCGACCTGATTCCGCACCAGCTCGCCATTATCGCGGAAACCGCCGGCCGGCTCCATCCCCGGGTTTTGTTAGCCGATGAGGTAGGCTTGGGGAAAACCATTGAGGCTTGCTTGATTTTGCATCGCCTGCATCTCACTGGTCTCGCCTCCCGCATCCTGATTCTGGTTCCCGAGCCGCTCGTTCACCAATGGTTTATCGAACTTCTGCGGCGATTCAATCTGCTTTTCGCGATCTTCGATGAAGACCGCTGCGAATCGATTGGTGCGCACGATCCGGAAGCCAATCCGTTTCTGGATTCCCAACTCATCCTCGCCGCCACCGATTTCCTAACTGCCTCGCCGGAGCGCGCCGCCCAGGCGCACGCCGCCGGATTTGATCTGCTCATCGTGGACGAGGCGCATCACCTCGAATGGTCGCCGGGTGAGCCATCCGCCGCCTATTCCATGGTTGAAATGCTCGCGCGGGAAATTCCTGCGCTGCTTCTGCTGACGGCCACGCCACAGCAACTCGGACCAGGCGGACACTTTGCCCGGCTGCGGCTGCTAGATCCGGATCGCTACTCGGATCTGGATGCGTTTCTCGAGGAGTCCCACTCGTATGCCCCGCTTGCGGCAGCGGTGGAGGAATTGAAAAACGGCGGGATTCCGGAAAATATCGATTCTTTCGCGGCCCGCTCGCCGCGCGCGGCAAACCATCTGGCCGCGCTTCGAGCGGGCGATGATTCCGCTCGCGCCGCGCTCATCGGGGAGCTGATCGATTCCTTCGGCACCGGTCGCGTCTTGTTTCGCAACACCCGCGAACGCCTCAGCGGATTTCCCGAGCGTCGGCCGCAGCTCCATCCGCTGAAGGAAGGGGAATCGCCATACACCTGGCTCGCCGGACTACTCCGCTCACTGCCGGAGGATGAAAAAATCCTGCTCATCACCAGTTCGCCCGATGCGGCGATCGCGGTGCAGGAAAAACTGCTCGCGGAAATCCACGTCGAATCCGCCCTATTTCATGAAGAACTGAGCCTTCTTCAGCGCGACCGCAATGCCGCCTGGTTCGCTGATTCCGAGGGTGCGCGCATTCTCATGTGTTCGGAAATAGGCAGCGAAGGCCGGAATTTCCAGTTTGCCCATCACCTCGTGTTGTTCGGACTTCCGCGCGATCCTGAGCTGCTAGAGCAACGCATCGGTCGTCTCGACCGCATCGGCCAGACCGGCACCATCCACATTCACGTGCCTTTCGGCGTGGGCAGTCAGTCGGAATTTCATGCCCGCTGGCTTCATGAGGGGCTGGATGCCTTCACTCGTCCGCTCAAGGGCGCCACCGCACTCGCATCGGTGTTGCTGCCGGAACTTGATGGAATCAAACCGGGAAATTTCGACGCCTTTCTGGTTCGCAGCCGGGTGTTGAAAGAAAGCATCGCCCGCGAGCTTTCCACCGGTCATGACCGATTGCTTGAGCTTGGCGCACCCGCGCCCAAAAAAGCGGAGGAATTGTTAGCATTGATCCGCGCCGCTGATTTCGACCATCGTTTCGAGCGTTTTGTCGTAAGGCTCTTTGATCATCTGGGTCTTGATGTTTCCGATCTATCCACCCGCAGTTATCATTTCAATCGCGGCCATCGCCACGGTGATACTTTTGCCGATCTGCCGGAAGAGGGGCTCTCCACTACGCTCGATCGTGACACGGCGCTCACGCGCGAGGATTTAACATTTCTTAGCGCGGATCATCCGGTTTTTCTCGGAGCTTTAGAACAATTTCTCGATAGCGATTCTGGCAACGCTTCCTTCGCCCATTGGAAAACCGGCAAAGGTAAGGCCGTTCTGCTGGAATGTGCCTTCGTGCTCGAAGTGCTCGCGCCCACGCGTCTGCACCTCGATCGTTTTCTGCCGCCCACCGTCATCCGGGTGATTGTCGATCACCAGGGCAATCCGGTTTCCGCCAATCTTCCATCGGCAGTCCTGCTGCCCGGAGATTGCCGCCGCCTGGTCAGCCAGGAAGCGTTTCGCAGGGATTTGTTTCCGAAAATGCTCGCCGCCGCCCGACCGCTCGCTGTCACCGCCGGTGAGCCATCCGCACAAGCCGCCCGCCAACTTGCCGCTGAAACACTGGGTTCCGAGATCGCTCGCCTCGAAGACCTCGCCACCCGGAATTCCCATATCCCGGATGCGGAACTCGCCGCGTTGCGCTCCCTGCGCGACGAAATTCTGGATGTTTTAGCGTCGCCCCGAGTCCGTTTGGACTCTCTCCGCCTGATCTGGTGCGCTTAGAGGCTGTCTGAATATTCCTGAAGGCAGGGACCTATCCTCCGGGAGGTCCGCGTGCATGGGGAGTAAATGATGAAGCGCCTGGCGCTGGGTCATTCTCTTTTCATGCGCAGGACCGCCCGGAGGATCGGTCCCTGCCATTTTTAAGACCGCCTCTTAGCGATGTGATTTTTTGCTAATTTGTTCGCTTTTCAAACCCGTGCAATCTTGTCAGGGTCACTCCATGGAAAGTCATGAAGTCTTGAAGCGGGCACTCCGTAAAACCTCACCTAAAGCCGTGGCGTCGGACCTCGGGATTTCACTTTCCTTAGTTTACAAGTGGGCGGAAAAACCCACTGACGATAGCTCGGGCAGTCGCAATCCTCTCGATCGCTTGCTGCAAATTATCGAGCTCAGCGGAGATACCGGGATCGTCGAGTGGCTGTGCCGCCAGCAGGGCGGACATTTTGTCAAAGACCCGGACGTCGAGGGCTATCAAATCGACCATGTCCTGCCGGCCACCCAGGAAATCATCGGCCAGTTTTCCAATCTTTTGGCCCAAATCTCCGCCGCGGCAAATGACCAGTCGGTGAGCCAGTCGGAAGCCGATGAAATCCGCCAGTGCTGGGACAAGCTCAAAAGCTATGCCGAGGCCTTCGTGCGTTCCTGCGAAGCGGGGGATTTTGAAACGATGCGCCGGATTAAATAGGGGGAAGGGAAATCTCAGGCATCCTGAATCGACGGGTAAGGGGATGACTTAACGAAGATTAGGCGGCGGGCGGAGACGCCCGCGCCACTGTGGCCCGGGCGTCTCCGCCCGGAGCTAAATGGGGTTACGCGTTTTCAAGTTCACATTTCATGACGCTGGCATCGGCAGGGTGAAATAAAAAGTGGCACCATGATCGACTTCCCCCTCGGCCCAAATGCGGCCTCCGTGACGATGCACGATTCGCTGGACCAGCGCTAGGCCGACGCCCGTCCCCGGAAACTCCTTGGGGCCGTGCAAGCGCTGGAAAACACCGAAGAGTTTGTCGGCAAAACGCATGTCAAAACCGGCGCCATTGTCCTTGATTCGGAACACCGGAACGCCATGCTCGCCCGGTTGGGCTGCGATCTCGATTTCGCCGACTTCGCGCCCACTGGTGAACTTGATGGCGTTGCCAATGAGATTCACCCACACTTGCCGGATCATCGTTCGAGTGCCCTCAACCGCGGGGAGCAGTTGCAAATCGAGCTTCAGCTTGCGACCGGGCGGTTCTTCGGTCACGAGTTCGTCATAAACCTCTTGGGCCAAGTTCCGCATGTCGATGGTCTCCGGTTCCGTCTGCTGGCGGCCAAGCCGAGAGAACGTCAGCAGGTCATCGATCAGCCGACCCATTCGTTGGGTCTCCGAGCGGATCACCTCGAGCATGCGCCGACCTTCGTCATCGAATTTTTCGGCATAGTCATCGGCCACCATGCGGGAAAATCCGTCCACTGCACGCAGCGGCGCGCGCAGGTCGTGCGAGACCGAATAGCTGAAGGCTTCTAGTTCCTGATTGGCCGCGGTGAGCTGCGCCGTGCGATCCAGAACGCGCTGCTCTAACTCGGCATTGAGTTGTCGGATTTCCTTCTCGGCCTTCTGCAGTATGCCCTCTTTCTTGATGCTCAGGCAGACGAAGTTTGAGCTGAGGTAGATCACAGCTAAAAATAATAGGACTAACAAAAGCATGAAAGCAGATTGTATGCGGATGCCTGCGAACGCCTCCTTGGTATCTAATTTGACAACCATGAACCAAGGCGAATCCTTAACGGCACTCAAGAACGCCAACGACTCGATACCACGGTGGTCTGTTCCGATTGTTATGCCTTTCTTGCCAAGCACTGCCATCACAGACGGAACCTCCACTCGGGTTAATGGAACGCTCAGCTTTAACGCCGTATTTTTCTGGTGGCGCAGTTCGTTCAGATAAAGCACCTGATCTCCATCCCTTCGAATTAGAGTTGTTTCGGCAGAGTTTCTAGGTATGGGCCATGCCTGTATGATAGGATAGAGAAACTGCCATGGATCGGATTCCATTATGATTGCGTATCCGGCGCTTGTCGGGACCGGAGACACCACGCTGATTCGGGGTAAGAAATTATCGGGATCCAGATACAGGTCGGTTAGTACGGGCTTTGGGTGGTGATGGGCGACCGTCATTGCTTTCCTTCCCTCATCACTGATCCAACCGAGACGATCGGTGGAGCTAAGGATTACCTTGCCGGCGGAGTTCACGAGGATGATCCGATCGTAATGGTGGGCTTTTGCCGTCACGTTAAACCGCCTGAGAATCTTTTCCTCGAGCGCCGGGTCATGGGTCTTGATCCATGGCGCGATATCCTCGTTCAGCGACACACTGTTCATCAATACCTCCGAATCGGCCAATCGGTCGTCGCGCCATGTGATGATCTGGTCGATTTTCAACTCCGCAATGGCTTGCAGTTCGCTTTCCACGCTCTGTCGGTTTTGTTCTTTTACGAACCAATAGAACCACGCTCCTCCGGTCAGCACGGCCACCGACATGAATACGCTGATCAAAATAATCCAATGTGACTTCCTGTCCATCGTATCATCCCTTGATCACACTATACCCTTCATGCCATTGAGACAAGCTGAGTATGGCGTTGCGGGGGAGCGCAACGGCGCGAAGATTCAGCTGTGGAGCTTGGAAGACCTGCGGGTGAGCGTCTGGATTTCGTTGGAGCCGTGGCAGGCTTTACGATGCTTGAAAATTCTTAAATTCAAACGGTTGAGGCTGATCCCAATAACCTTAATTCAAGAAAGCCGCTTCATCACCGCGGCGGACAGCAATTTTCCATCCGCCCGGCCATCGGCGAGTTCTTGTGAGCGCTTCATGACTTTGCCCATATCTGCTTTACCGGTGGCTCCGGTATCGGCCACGGCCTGCTCGATGATCGTTAACAATTCAGCTTCGCTCAATGCGGCCGGAAGATAGCGGGTGAGAATTTCGATTTCGGTTTTCTCCGTTGCCGCGAGTTCGGGTCGACCGGCTTTTTCAAACTGCTCGCACGAGTCCACGCGCTGCTTGATTTGCTTGCGGATCACCGCCAACACTTCGGGTTCTTCTAGCACGATGCTAAGGTTGCCCTTTTCGATTGCGGCATTCATCAAGGCGCTTTTCAGGGCGCGCAAGGCATTCAGCGCGATAGTGTCTTTCGCCCTCATGGCGGTTTTGATATCTTCAGGAATGCGGGTGGCGGTGTCGCTCATGCGCGAGTCGTATCACGGGCGAGGGACTGCTGCCAACCGGTAAAATGTGCGGGCCGCGCCAGATGGCGATATTTGCCAGACACCATCGGAGCCCACGGCGATGCGCGAGATTGGCACTGGTCGCCAATCCACTAGAGTGGTGGATTCTTCCAGGTTGATGGAAGCAAACTCCAAGCCAGCGGCAGAAGTGGCGAAGCTCATCCGCCCGTCGGTTTCAAAAATGAACGGCGAGCCGGCCATGGTCGGGGAAGTTGCCAGAACGAACTCCGCGAAATTGGGCAGTCCATCGCCATCCGGGTTTTGATCAAACCCGCCCACTCCAGCCGCCCAGTTGACATAGGGTTGGTCTGGATTGAGCCCGAGCACGGGCCCGAGGATTTCGCGGTTGCTGAGACGGGGGATGTTGCGGCCGGTGGCGAGATTCAGCGCCGCTAGGATTTCATCGGCTATCAGCGCCTGCACCATCGTCGCGGGATGGAAACCATCCTTGCAAAACACCGGGCGGGGTGCGTTTTCTGAACTTGGCGGATAGATGAAATCGGTGCCGTTGAGACTCATCGGCACTTGGTCGAAGATTCGATCCGTTACGGTGTCGATTCGCGCCACCGTGGCGCCTCGGCTGTTAGCCATAGTGATGATCGATGCGTTCATGGCGGCGATCCTTGCCCGGGCGATCACTCGTTTGGCGGGATCCGTGTATGTGGAGGCAATTTTTTCCGTGGCCCCGACGTCCGGAACCGTGGCGATGATGATCGGCATGTTTCCAGCGTGATCTCTAACGAAATCGTGGATGTAAGCGAGGTTTGTAACGGTCTTGGCGAGCAGAGTCGGTGTTTGGGCGTCGTTGAAAGTTGCGCCGTAAACCGATTCCACATCGTTGCCGCCGAGGAAGATGACCACCGTGTTCACATTGTCGAGATGGTCGATAAGCACCTGGCGGGTGGGGTAGCGCAGTGAGGTGATGAGGTCACCGGAAATTACATCGCGTAATGTCGAATTGCAGACCGCTATCCAATCCCAAGTTCTGAATCCGGGCACTCCGTAGTTATATTGGTAACCGCCATTGCGGAGATCTAAATAAGATAGCAGTGACGAATTGTAAGAGCCGGCAGTGAAAGTGGTCGCACGGTGGGTGGACAAAATTTCAAGCCAGTTTTTCGTATTGGCGTCCAGTGGATCGGAGTCCGGCGCGCTGAATGGCAATTCGAAGGCGTATTCCTCAGTCAAGCTGTCGCCGATGGCCAGCACTTTGAGTGGTGTGGCGATGACAGATTGCACGCAAAGAATAGCGAGCCAGTGGCAAATTATCCACCACCGCAGTGTTTGGATCATGGTTACAGACTGCACTGGCAACAATTGCCCGTCCAACGGTATTTCTCATATCGAGTTCATGAGGTCGCTCCATTGGTGGATTGCCGTGCAAAAAAACTGCCGGGAATGGGAGTTGCTTTCTCTAAAAAAATGCAATAGTTCCGCTACTCGCTCGTTTTTCCGCCATGATCACCACCCGTAATCTCGTTCGTTGTGTTGCCGCCGTGACTGCTTTGTTGCTTGCGAGTTGCGCCACCCAGAAGCCGACTGTTCAATACGACAAGAACGGCAAATTGATCAACCCACACCCAGTCGGGACCTACGATCATTTCATCACCGACCCGACTTATCCGAAGACTCACAGCGTTTGGAAAAACGATGAGTTGCTCTCCCGGACCGGCCCGGAAAACTCACACATCAAAATCAATCTCAAAACCCAGCGCGGGCTTCTGATGAATGGTGATGAGATCGTGATGGACTACCCGATTTGCTCCGGCACAAAAAGCCGGCCGACGCCAACGGGAACTTTTTACATCTTGGAAAAACTCGTGGAAAAAAGCTCAAACCGCTATGGCCGGATCTATGACGCCGAGGGCACATGCGTGAATAGCGACGCCGACGCAACCAGCGATCCAATCCCAGAGGGCGGTAAGTTTCAAGGGGCCTCCATGAATTATTGGATGCGCTTAACCAATGACGGCGTAGGCCATCACATCGGCCCGATTCGCCGCTATCCGGCGTCGCACGCTTGCGTGCGCGGACCTAGCAAAACGATTCCCACCGTTTTTAGTAAGGTCAAGGCAGGCACGCAGGTGGTCATCGAGTGATGAAAGAGCCACGACACTTATGTCGTGGATGAGAATGTTGAGTCATTGGTGAAGAGCTGCGCGCTTTTCAATGTCCTCACATTCGCATGCACCACAGGAGTGTGGTGCCTCCTCCTTATCTGAGTTTCAGGCGGTTTTTCCGCACCAATGCCAGAGTCCGGGGTCGAGTTCGTGGCGGGCGCATTTGGCGAGAGCCTCGGCATCGGCGGAGTTGTGGAGGACGGCGAAGACCGTGGAGCCGGATCCGCAGAGCAGGGCGGCGCTGGTTTCCCGGCGGTCGAGTAGCCATTGTTTGAGTTCGGCGAGAAAGCGGTGTTTGGCGAAGACCGGGCGTTCGAGGTCGTTGACGAGCGAGACGCCGCCCACTTCTTGGGGCTCATAGCGAATACTGGGGAGCTCTTGTGCGCTGCTCCAGCGGCTGTAGGCATCGGGGGTGGATACGTTGAACCAAGGTTTCAAAAGCAAGATTTTCAACGGGGCGGGGGAGGGGATCGGTGCGATGCGTTCACCGCGGCCGGTGCCGCGGGCGGCTCCGGGGCTGAGGAAAAACGGGATATCCGACCCCAAGGATGCGGCGATTTCTTGCAAGCGGGCGGAGCCGAGCTTGGCATCGTGAAGTTGGTCGAGCGCGAGTAAGGTGGTGGCGGCATCGCTGCTGCCACCGCCGAGGCCGGCTCCGTGGGGAATGTTTTTTTGCAGGGTAATGGCGAAATTGCAGGGGATTCCTGCGGCGCTTTCGTAGGCTCGAACGGCCTTCACCACGAGGTTCGTTTCATCATTGGGGACGCCGGGTTGATTGCAATGGAAAGAAAATCCTGAGGATTCACGAAACACCAACGAATCGTTCAACCCGGGTAGCTTGACCATGGTGGTGTCGATTTCATGAAAGCCGTCGGCGCGTTTGCCGAGGACGCGCAGGGAAAGATTCAGTTTGGCAGGCGCTTGCAGGGTGAGGGTGCTCATGGCTGGGAATCACGGACGATCATGGCCATCATGCGGCCGGTTTTTCCAAGTTCTTTGCGGTAACTGTAGAAACGTGAGAGATCAGAGGCGGTATTGAGCCCGCAGTCGATGAAATTTCCCACGCGGGCGCGTTCGGCTTGGTGGCCGATTTCCTCAGCAAAATCGATGTCGTAATCCGGCGGGCGGATGCAAGGGCCGAGTATGGCGGTCACATCTTCGGGCCGGGTGCCGAAATGCTCGGCCATCAGTTCCAGGGCTTTCTGGAAAATATTGGATTCGGTGCCTTTTTTTCCGGAATGCAGCAAGCCGATCGCTCCGGTTTTGTGGTCCGCCAGCCAGATTGCACCGCAATCGGCGACGTAGATGGCGAGTACGATGTCAGGCTCGCGGGTGATGAGTCCATCGACACCGGGGACGCAGGGCAATCCATCCGGTACGATGATTTGCGGGCTTCCGGGGACGAGAGCCACGGTATTTCCATGGACTTGCTCGGCGCGCCAACAAGGTGCGGACGGGCCTGCGAATCCCGCAAGTGCCGCAGCATGCGCGGGTCGGAGTTGAGACATCGCTTGATCGCGATCTCCGGTGATCGATAAATCCGGGATGCGTTCGACCCATCCGGCGCGGACGCCGGAGATCGCATGCAAGGGTGCTAAAAAGAGAGGTGTCTCCGTCACCCGGGAAAGGTAACGGAGACACTAAGGATTGGCCAAGCGGGTTTTACGCGTAGTTTTTACGCTTGGGCGCTCAAACCATGGCGCGGCCACGCATGGCGCGCTTGGTGTGCTCGACCGCTTCCGTCTGATCCTCATCCATCTCGGAGAGGATATTTGCCAGATCGTTCGAGATTTCAGAGCGCATTTTGGAAACGAGTTCGGTTCCTTTTTTGGTGATGCGCACCATGATTTTACGACGGTCTTCAGCAGCGTGGGTGCGTTCGACGTAGGCGAGTTTTTCGAGACGATCGACCAAACCTGTGGCGGCGGCCGTTGAGTGGCCCATCTTCTTCGCGATATCTGACATAGTCAGATATTCCTCGCTGGACAGATAGGTGAGGAGGAAGAACTGGGGAAAAGAGACGTTTCCCTTGTTGAGTTCTGTTGATAGGTTGAGGATGCAGCTCCGCTGTGTAAACAGGACGAAGTCAGCAAGACGGTCTGCCTCGGCTTTCACCGAAGCGCCCGGGGCGTTCTTGGTTTTCATTATGGCTGGTTGTGGTTTTCATGTTTGGGACATATAGGGGGCACTGCCATTGCAACGGAGAGGATACCCGCATTTAGGAATCGTTTCCAATACTAAAATGCAAATTTTTGCTCTGTTTAATGGCTGTGCCAGTGGGGACTTTTTGAAAATACATAAGACCAAGAAGTTTTGAAAGAAAAGAAATCGGCAAAAGTTAATTATTTTAAAAATACTGGTTGAGCCTTTAAACCGAAAACGGAAATTAAACCACAGATTACGCAGATGTACACAGATTTTGAAGAGGTTATGAAAAACGGAATGGAGACCTGTTTGGCAGAATATGAAATCTGCGTACATCTGCGTAATCTGTGGTTAAAATACAACGAATCCCCGGACGGCTTCCGAATTCGGGTATAACGATTCAGCACCGTAGCGCTTCAAGTGCTTGCCTCAAGGAGCGGCGGACTCTGATCCGCCAATGCCAATGGGAGCCAATGATCCTAAATATCGCTATTGAAACCACGGATTACACGGATTTTACTGATTATGAAAGAGTTCTGAATGAATTAAATTTCACCTATTGGGTGAAGACGCGTAGGGTTTTTAAACTTTAGATTTGAGGCGGACCCGAAAGTCTTTCCGTGAAATCCGTCAAAATCCGTTAATCCGTGGTTAAAAAAGCATCAAAATTCCAGATCAACTGCGGATTCTAGGATGATGGGAGTGAAGCGCTCGCTTTTCATTGACCTCCCATGGTTAAGGCGATTCGGAGATCGCCTCTCCTTGAGTGGCTTGCGCCGCTTGCGGTGTGTGTTGGGAATAAACGGCGTCGCCGATTTCCACGGAGCCGGATTGGAGGTCTGCTGCGGCGAATTGGCCGAGGGATTCGCCGGTGGCGAGTAGGTTGGCGCTGCGTTTTTCCGGTCCCCGGGTGGTCAGGATGTTGCCGGATTTTATCGTTTGGCGCCCGTAGCTTTGGATCAGAACAAAACGACGATCTGCAGGAATCGAGGCGATCCGGCCGATGAGCTGCGGAGCTTCCGGGGCAGCGGGGGCCACAGGTTCGGCGGGCTTGGTGGTGCAGGCGGGGGCGGCCATGAGGACGATGGCGGCAAGGCAGAGACGAAGGCGAGATTTCATGTGATTGTTACAATCAATCGAGGATACGCACTTCGTCGGCTTGGATCAGGCATTCCAAGCCGTGCTCGGTTCTGAGGAGGAGTTCGCCGCCCTGGGCGATGCCCTCGACGATGCCTTGTTTGTGACCGCTGGAAGTGGCGAGTGAAACCCGGTGATCGGTGAGCACGCAACGCTGGCGAACGGCGTTAAGGAGATCGCTGAACTCGCTGCCAATTTGGTTGCGGCGGATCGCAAAGCGGCGGACGACGGCGGCCAGCACTTCGGCGCGCGGGACTTGCCGCCCGGTTTCGAGACACAATGAAGTGGCGATTTCTGAAACTTCGGGGGGGAAATCGGTGGTGTGAACGTTGAGGCCAATCCCGACGATGGCAAAATCCGAGCCGGCCTCGACGAGGATGCCCGCGACTTTGCGGCGGCCGATCCAGACATCGTTGGGCCATTTGATGCCAGTGGGCGGGCCGAATGATTCCACGGCTTCAGCGATGGCGAGGCCGGTTGCTAGGGCGAGTCGCGGCCAGAGAGCCTTGGATTCCTGCGGGCGGACGAGGATGGAGAGGGCAATCGATTCCCCCGGCGGCGAGTACCAAACCGCGCCGCGACGGCCCCGGCCGGCGTTTTGGCGGAGTGCTAGCAGGACCAAGCCATCGGCAGCGCCGCTGCATGCCAGAGAGCGCAAATCGTCATTGGTCGAGTCCGCCGTTTCCCGGATCAACAATCGGAAAGGATCTGGAAAATCATGGGCGATGCCGGAGAATTCATCCTGAATTCCGAAGTCGTTTGGGGTTTGTGATAGATTAACCACGGATTACACGGATTTTACGGATTATTAAAGAGTTATGACGATGAGCAGACTCGCCTTCAGGGAGAGCGCTCATTTCGATAGATCCAGATAGTATCCTCCCTGAGATTCTTTGAAATCCGTATAATCCGTGGTGAAAAACGGTCGATATGTAGTTCCCCATTTTCCATCTAGGTTAAATTTATTAATTTTTTTTGAGTTTTTTTGCGCCTCTTTGCGGCTGACCCATTGTATGTCATTTTGCGGACGGCTCCGCACCCTCTTCAAAATCTGTGCCAATCTGTGTAATCTGTGGTTCAATTTCTGATTTCGGTTTCATGGGGCGAGGTCCTTGCCTCGGAGTGGGAGGAAATCCAGCCCGATATCGAGCGACGGAGCCGAGTGGGTGAGCGCGCCGACCGAAATAAAGTCCACGCCGGTTTCCGCGATTTCGCGAAGGGTCTTCAAGGTGACTCCGCCGCTGGCTTCCAGCAGGGGAGTGGTGTGCTCACCGCGGGCGGCGACGGCTTGGCGCATCTCCTCGAGACTCATGTTATCGAGCAGGATGTAATCGATGCCGTCCAGGGTGAGGAAGGTGCGCAGTTGATAGAGGTCATCGGCTTCCACTTCCACTTCGAAGCCGGGTTTTTCGCTTTTCAGGCGGTCTATGGCGGCTTGGAGGGCCGCGGGGCCGCCCTCGGCGACGAGGTGGTTGTCCTTGACCATGGCGCGGTCGTAGAGGCCGAGGCGGTGATTGGTGCCGCCGCCGTGCAGGACCGCCTGTTTTTCGAGCATCCGGTATCCGGGCGTGGTTTTGCGGGTGTCGAGAATACGGGCGTGACTGCCTCGGATGAGATCGACGTATTTGGCGGTGAGGGTGGCCACGCCGCTGAGGTGTTGGAGGAAATTCAGAGCGGTGCGCTCGGCGGTGAGGATCGAGCGGGCCTTGCCTTCGATGCGGATCAGCAGGGCTCCCTCGCTGACTCGACTGCCATCCGGAACGAGAATCTCCACTTCAAGCTCGGGATCGACTTTTGAGAAAACCCGGGCAGCCAATTCCACACCGGAAACCGCACCTTCCTGTCGGACGGCGACAAAGGCCCTAGCCACGCGGTTTTCAGGAACAAAATAGCGTGAGGTGACATCGCCGGGGCCGATATCTTCTTCGAGTGCGAGGTCGATGAGAATTTCCGAGTGGTCCATCATCACGGCTTGAACTGTGGGCGGAGACGCAGGGTGATCTTGCTGTTGAGTTCGGGCAATTTATCACCATCGACCTCCCAAACTAGGGCCCCGTTGGAGTGATCATGAACATCCGGCAGGCACAACAACTCATCGCCAAAGGTGGCGAGCGAGATGACGTTGCCATTTAAGTCGCATAGGTATTGGCGCGGCCCCTTGCCTTCACCTGCAAGAATCGAGCCGGCGAAGAGGAATGTGTGGGTCGGGAACTTTTTCGCGGCTTCCGGGGTTTCCTCGGTATTGGGTATCCCAGTTCCTTCGTCTTGATCGGCGGCTTTGATGAACTCGTTGATCGGGTGCTCGGCTTCTTTTCCTTCATTGTCTTTAAAAACGAGGAAAACGTCGATCGGGTTGCCGCTCGGCGGGGTGTGGCGGAATCGTGTCATCTCGGGATCGATCGCTTCCTGCATCGCCGGATTGCCGGGTTTGGCCCCGAGCAGCAATAACGCCGTATGCACGTGGCTGGGCTTGGCCTCAATCATGATAATTGACTCATGCTCCTTGCTGTCCTTGGTGCAGGCGATCAATTCCAGCATGCCTTCCTTGAGGCAGACGCGGCTTTCGACATCCACGCAGCGCTCCTCCAAATTGATTTTCACGCCGGGAATGGCCAGCTTGGCCAGTGCTGCTTTCATTTCGGGGGAGATTTCCTGCGTTTTCGCTGCCGTTGCCGGCGCGGCTGCCGCAGCTGGTTTTTCCTCTGCGTAGGTCGCAGGCAAGATCGCAAACAAGAGGCAAGTGAGCGCACGGAGTTTCATCGAACAGATCGATGGCACGGCAGATGCCCAAACACAAGCGCCTGACGCAAATTCGGATCATTTTTCGCATTGATAATCAACAAAGCGCTTGCAAGGTGCCGCAGACGGGTCATGTTGAATGTGTTACTTTGTAGTTACAAAACATACAAACGATTGAACTCAATATTCCAAATAGACGTTTTCGAAGTCCTAGGGCTTCGACTCAACTGTTGCGCTTTCGCTGATGACCTATCAGGCCTCAAGACGACCTATGGCTACAACGGCAATTGGAGGAATTGGAATAATAATTTCTTTTTCAAAACTGATACGTGGTTTGTGGGTCATGAGGTCAAAGTCGGCTGGGAGCCGGAATCCTTCATCTATTGCAATAATTCCGCGAATCCCGGCACCAATAATGATCCAACTCCACTGAATACCTTAGATGGAACGAACAACTGGCATGTCGTGAATGGAAAACTCCGTTTTAAAAACACCGACCGGATCCAAATCGAAGTCGGCAGTGGAAATAATGCCAGCATTGGCTGGATGAACAATTCTTCTTCCTATCAGGATTACACCGCAACATGGACCATCATCGGTGGCACAGGCAATGTTGCCATCACAGGCCCCGTGAATGACTGGACAGGCGGAGAGCCGCAATACACTTCCCAAAAGCGCAACTGTGCTTTGATCGTTTTCACGTCATGAAGATTTGCGGTGAGGCTATTGAGCAAATTCGCAAGGAAATCATCAAGGAGCATGGCAGTATGCCACGCGGAGCAATGTGGGCACTACGCGGCAATCCCTAGAGGGGAACTACATTTCCGTCCTAGCCCGCATCCCCGCCAGCGCGGCCTTACCCGGAACTAAACTCTTTGGGCGCATCAAGGGGGTAAGTCCGTAGCAAACGCGCGATCGAAAGCACTAGTGCAAATGCGCGTTCATTTGGCGCGGAATTCTAATGATTTGGCTCGATTCTTACGGATCCTTGTTGAGGATGCATGCACTGACCCGCTGTGCATGCGGTCCGGTTTTCCGGAAATATCCAATAGAATTCTCAATCATGGCCAATCCTCGCTCCTCGTCCACTTCTCGTAAAACCAACGGTAAAACCGCTTCATCGATCTTATTTCACGCCTGTTCGAACGATACGGACATGCTGTATTTCAGTCGTTTTAATGCCAGCGATCCGTATTTGGCCTTCACGATTGGCAACAAGAAGTTCGGGCTGGCTGTGCCCATGGAATTTTCCCGGATGCAGAATGAGTCCTCGTTTGACGAAGTGCTGCTGCTTTCCGATATCCGCGACGGCGCGGCGAAACAATTCAAACTGCCGAAGGGCAGCATGCCGGATGATTGCCATGTGGTGCAGCATTTGGCGAAAACTTACGACATTCGCGAATTCCTTGTGGGATCCCGCTTTCCAGCCGGGCTGGCGTTCAAACTCAGGGATGCCGGTCTTAAAATCACAGCCGCAGAAAACGGCGAGCTGTTTCCCCAGCGCCTGTGCAAGACCGCCGACGAGGTGGATGCCCTGCGCAAAGGCAATCGCGCCAGCGCTGCCGGCCACCACGCGGTCGCCAAAACCCTCACTGAAGCTAAAATCCGCAACGGCGTGCTCGTCCATCAGGGCCGCGTCCTCACCTCCGAGCGCCTGCGCGACATCATTAGCATGGCCACCCTCGCCGAGGGCGCGGTGGCGCTTGATACGATCGCCGCTTTTGGCGATCAGGCTTGTGACTGCCACAACGCCGGCACCGGCCCGATCCGCGCCAACGAGTTGATCGTGGTGGATATTTTTCCGCGCCGCATCGCCGATGGTTATTGGGGTGATATGACCCGAACCTTCCTCAAGGGTGCCGCCAGCGATGCCCAACGTCATTTGGTTCGCACCGTCAAACGTGGCCACGAACTTGGGATGAAGATGGTCAAACCCGGAGTGACCGGCGGCAAAATCCAGCAAGCTGTGGAGGACCTCTTCGTCAAGGAAGGCTACAAGACCATCAAAAACTCCCGCGAGCCGGAAGGCTTCTTCCATGCGATCGGCCACGGCATCGGGCTCGACGTCCATGAAGGTCCGTCCGTCCGCCCGAATGCCATACAAAAACTCAAGAAGGGCATGGTCATCACCATCGAGCCAGGCCTCTACTACCGCGGTCTCGGCGGCTGCCGCATCGAGGATGTGATGCATGTCACCCAGGATGGTGGTGAAAAAATCTCGAGCGCGCCTTATAAGTGGGAGATTGCGTGATGCGCAGGTAGGGCTGGGCGGCCCTGCCCCGCCCACTTGTCGCCTGTGCGTGAACTGCAAATGAAACGTGAATGCTTAGCGCTTTGGGTTTCGCTTTCTCAAGCGCCTCACATTCGCACCGCCATACGGCGGACAAGTGGGCGCGCCCGGCGGTCACGCCCTACCATTTCGGGGACGTCACCGCTCACTGAAAGACCCCGTCGCGGGCTTGACGTATCAAGCATCCAAGCCATTCAATCAGCAGTTCTCAATCATCATGCGCGCCTTGTCATTCCTTTTCCTTACACTGCTCGCCAGCCCTGCGGCTGAGCGGCCTAACATTCTGTTCATCTTCTCCGATGACCACGCGTTGCAGGCGATTTCAGCTTATGGCGATCGATTCAAGGACATTGCCCCCACTCCGAATATCGACCGCCTTGCCAAGCAGGGAACGGTTTTCGAGCGTTCGTATTGCGCGAATTCCATCTGTGGCCCGTCGCGCGCCTGCATTCTCACTGGCAAGCATTCGCAAATCAACGGATTCATCGATAATAACAGTTCGCGATTCAATGGTGCGCAGCCGACATTTCCCAAATACCTCGGCAAGGCCGGCTATGAAACCGCCATCATCGGAAAATGGCACCTTGTCAGCGAACCCACTGGCTTCGATCACTGGGAGATTCTTCCGGATCAGGGAAATTATTACAATCCGGACTTCATCCAGATGGATGGCTCTACCAAGCGCGTTGATGGCTATGTCTCCGACATCATTACCGATAAATCGTTAGAATGGCTCAAGAATCGCAAGGACAAGAGCAAGCCCTTTGTGCTGATGGCCCAGCACAAAGCGCCGCACCGCAATTGGTCGCCCGCTGAACGGCATTACAAGCTCTTCGACGGCGTGACGATGCCGGAGCCGGAAACCCTTTTCGACGATTACGCGAACCGCAGTGAGGCGCTCAAAAAACAGAAAATGAGTTTGGAAAAAGATTTCTGGTGGGGCCATGACCTGTTGCTTCACGGGGAGCCCACGGATCCGAGGTTCAGAAGCGGCATGGGCAACAACGAATACAAGCGCATGAACACCGAGCAGAAAGCTGCTTTCGATCAGGCCTACGGCGCGGAAAACCAGAAACTCATCGACGATCTCGCTGCTGGCAAACTCAGCGACCAAGACGTGACCCGTTGGAAATACCAGCGCTACATTAAGAACTACCTCCGCTGTATCCGTGCCGTGGATGAAAGTGTCGGAAGATTGTTGGATTATCTCGATGAATCCGGGCTCGCGAAAAACACCATCGTTATTTATGGGACAATCGAGAATCTAGTGGGTAATACCGTTTTTGGCGATCGAATTGATGATCTCGTTTAGGAAAGTTGCCCGCAAGGTTCCGCTGCGAGAAT
>CAYRLT010000561.1:0-7724 GCA_964425095.1 uncultured Luteolibacter sp. | reverse complement strand
TCCTCCGCATCCCGGGAAAAAATTTCGAACAAGCCCGCGACGACGTCTTTGTCACTCCCGAGACGATCCGCAAATACAACCTGCGCCTCGGCCAGTGGATCCACGGACTCTATCAGGACGGCCCACGCGGTCCGCAGCTCGTCGAGATCTCCCAGATCAACGGCATGCCGCCTGAAGAAGCCGCCAAGCTCCCGCATTTCGACGAGCTCAAGGCGATCAACCCGACGCGCCGCATCAGCTTCGAGACCACGCCCGAGCGCTTCACCACCCGCGTCGTGGACATCATGGCCCCCGTCGGCCGCGGCCAGCGCGGGCTCATCGTCTCCCCGCCCCGTTCCGGAAAAACCACCCTACTCCTCCACATGGCGGAAGCGATCCGCGAGAAATACGACGAGGCCATCCACCTCATGGTTTTGCTCGTCGATGAGCGCCCCGAGGAAGTCACCGAATTCCGCCGCGCGCTGCCCGGAGCGGAAATCTACGCCAGCTCGAATGACGAGCAACCGCGCAACCATTGCCGCATCGCCGAGCTCGCCATCGAGCGCGCCAAACGCCTTGTCGAAGCCGGCCAAGATGTTTTCCTGCTGATGGATTCCATCACCCGCCTCGCCCGTGCTTATAACAACAACATGGGCAATTCCCGTGGCCGCGGCACCGGCTCCGGCGGCATCACCATCGGAGCGCTCGAAGTCCCGCGCCGCCTCTTCGCCGCCGCCCGCAACACCCGCGGCGGTGGCTCACTCACCATCCTCGCCACCGCCCTCATCCAAACCAACTCCCGCGCCGACGAAGCGATCTATATGGAGTTCAAAGGTACCGGCAACATGGAGCTCGTGCTCGATCGCAAAATCGCGGAAAACTATATCTATCCGGCGGTCGATATTTTCAAATCCGGAACCCGCCGAGAGGAGATTCTTCTCCCCGAGCATATGCTCCATAAAATCCACCTGATCCGCCGCGGCCTCTCCGGCCACCGACCGGTCGAGGCCATGGAACGCCTGCTGTTTTTCCTGAAGAAGTTCCCGAATAACCCGCAGATGCTGCTTGAAATCAAGGGCTGACCACGCCCCCACCCGTTTCCCGTTATGCAACCGACTTCGCTGCGCAAATACCACCCATTCCCGCCCGTTCACCTGCCTGACCGCACCTGGCCGGACCAAGTGCTCGACCACGCCCCCGAGTGGTGCTCGGTCGACCTGCGCGATGGCAATCAAGCGCTGCCGCAGCCGATGTCGATCGAAGAAAAACTGGAGTTTTTCGACTTGCTGGTGCGTGTGGGATTCAAGCAAATCGAAGTCGGCTTTCCATCGGCAGCGGATACGGAATTTAATTTTTTACGTCGCTTGATCGACGAACACCGCATCCCGGACGACGTCACGGTGCAGGTGTTAGTGCAAACCCGCGATCACTTGATCCGCCGCACCTTCGAGGCCATCCAAGGCGCGAAACGAGCGATCGTTCATATCTATAACTCGACTTCCCCGCTGCAACGCCGGATCACCTTCTCGGATGCCTCGCGCGAGTCGATCCGCGATATTGCCGTTGAGGGCGCACGCTTAGTCAAGGAACTGGTGCCAACAATCCCCGAAACCGAAGTGGTGCTCCAGTATTCGCCCGAATCATTCTCGGACACCGAACTGGATTTCTCGTTAGAATGTTGCCACGCCGTGATGAATATCTGGCAACCAACACCCGCGAAAAAAATCATTCTCAACCTGCCAGCCACCGTCGAGTGGGCAACCCCGAACGTCCATGCCGACCAGATCGAATGGATGTGCCGGAACCTCAAAAACCGGGAATCCGCCCTCATTTCATTGCACACCCACAACGACCGCGGCACCGGTGTGGCCGCCACCGAACTGGGCCTGATGGCAGGCGCGGACCGAGTGGAAGGCACACTCTTCGGCAATGGCGAACGCACCGGCAATCTCGATATCGTCACCGTCGCGCTCAACCTCAACAGCCACGGCGTCCCCACCGGATTGGATTTTTCCGACCTGCAATCAATCCGTGAAGTGTATGAGCGGGTCACCCGACTCAACGTGCCGGAGCGCCAACCGTATGCCGGCGAACTCGTCTTCACCGCCTTCTCCGGCTCACACCAAGACGCGATCAAAAAAGGCCTCGACCGCCGCACCATGGAAACCGCCAAGGATCCCAACGTGCAATGGGGCGTGCCCTATTTGTCAATCGATCCACAGGACATCGGCCGCTCGTATGAGGCGATCATCCGCATCAACTCGCAATCCGGCAAAGGCGGCGTCGCCTACGTGCTCGACCGCGAACATGGCTTCGATTTGCCGAAAACCATGCACCCGCAAGTTGGCAAACGGATCTACGATCTAGCAGACGAACTCGGCCGCGAACTAACAGCCGATGAAATCCGCGACGCGTTTTTTCGCGAATTTGTCAACGTGGCGAGCCCGTTGGATGTGGTCGATTACGAACTAATTCACCAAGTCGGCGAACGCGGCCGCGTGAAATGCCAGGCAAGCATCCTCAATCACGGCACGCAGCAAAATATCGAAGGTTTCGGCAATGGTCCCATCAACGCTTTTGTCCATGCCCTCGAAAGCAGCGGACTGAAAGACTTCAAAGTCACCGACTACCGGTCCCACGCAGTGCGTGGCGGATCGGATGCCAGCGCCGCCGCTTATGTCCAACTCCAACACGAGAATGGCCGCCTGCTCTGGGGAGCGGGCGTCGATCCATCGATCGAAATGGCCGGCCTCAAAGCGCTCGTCACCGCATGGAATCTCCTGCGGGCTTGAGACCAACGCATCTAAGAATTCGCATCAGGGATTCCACACCTTGGCACGTGTCTCTTCGGCGCATGGAGGGGCAAAACATGTTCGCCCTGACCATGAGAAGACAATAAAAAGCGCTTCGCTCACCGCATTGGCTTCTCATGGACATCGGCGGACACGTTCCGCCGCTCCTTACATGATCCGTTAGTTTTTCAGCACGATCCGGTGCCTCGCATTTCCGGCGCGCAGGTGGTCGAGCGCCACGTTCACATCCTTCATCGCGAAGGTCTCGGTCACCGGCGCGATCTGATGACGGGCACAAAAATCTAACATTTTCGCCACGGTCGCAGGCGAACCGAGCGGCGAACCAGAGACCGATTTGCGACCGCCAATCAGCGAAAACGCAGCCACCGGCACTGGATTCAATACGGCCCCCACAAAATGCAGCCGACCATCCGGAGCAAGCGCGGCAATATAGGAATCCCAGTCGAGCGCGACATTCGCAGTGACAAGAATGAAATCGAAAGTGCCCGCCAGTTTCGCGAGTGCCGCCTTATCGCGGGTGGCGACGACGTGATGCGCACCGAGTTTGCGGGCCTCGTCCGCCTTCGATTCGCTCGAGGTGAAGGCCGTTACTTCGCATCCCCATTTGCTCAAAAACTGCAAAGCCAAATGGCCCAGTCCGCCGATGCCGATCACGCCAACCCGGTCGGTCGGCTTCACCCCGCAATCCAGAATCGGAGCGAACACCGTGATGCCGCCGCAAAACAACGGCCCCGCACTAGCGGGATCGAGTGCCGCCGGCAGCTTGATCGCCCACTCCCAAGCCGCACGCACCCGATCCGCGAATCCGCCGTGGCGGCCGACGATGATCTGCTCCGCACTGGAGCAAAGCTGATGTCTGCCAGATAGACAGGGCTGGCAGGACAGACAACTGCCGGAAAACCAGCCCAGCCCGACGCGATCCCCAACGGCCAAGCCTTTCACCTGACCACCGGTTTTCTCGATGATGCCGATGACTTCATGCCCGGGCACCAGCGGATAGACCGAATTCCCCCAATCATTGTTCAGCATCGATAGATCCGAGTGGCAAATCCCGCAGGATTCGATTTTCACCTGCACCTGATCCGGCCGCATTTCGCCGGGATCGAAGGCGAGTTCCGTGAGCGCTTGTCCTGGTTTTGTCGCGGCCCAGCCATGGAATGTTTCAGTCATAGCCTGAAGATGGAGAGGAAATTCACGAAGGCAAACCCTGATCGTGAATTGAAATGATTGATCAAAGCCCGAGTTTCCCGGCTAGATCGACTACCGGTCTGTAAACAAAAGCCTTTCCCACCTTGCCGCGCAGCAGCAGCCCACGCCGCTCAAGATCCGTTAGGTCGTTCTTCGCTGTTTGGTTGGATGTGCCATGGGATGTCTGATGGCCTACCACCGTGTAACTGGCGAACAGATGCTTCAGGGCGTGTTTGAGCAAGTCGATCTGGCGATGGTTGAAATCACTTCCATTGCCGAGATTCCGCCGCAACACCTCGGCCGCCTCCTGCTTGGCGCGAATCGATTCCTTCTGCGATTCGATCGACGCCCGGATGATCTCCAATTGGTGCAGAAGGAAATAATTCAGATCGTTGCCATCGGTTTCCGTATGCAGGAACGCTCGGTAGTATTGTTTCGGAGCTTTGAGAATCTCATGGGAGATGGAGAAATACTCCGCCAGCCAATAGCCATTGCGCAGCATCGACCAGTAAAACAAAGCCCGCGCAGTCCGGCCGTTGCCATCCACAAATGGATGGTCATACGCGATCCAGAAATGCAACAGGATGGCCCGCAGCACCGGATGCATGAAACCATGCGTTCCCTGCTTGTTGGCAAAATCACATAACTTCCCGATCCGCCCGGGCAACAACGAGGCCGCCGGCGGCGTGTGAAACACCCCGCCGCTCTCCTCATCCTCCACCCGCACATCATCCGCCGCAGTCCGGAACTCGCCTTCCCGCGCCGGACTCTGAAGCGTGCCCGCCGTGACCTCCCGGTGAATCCGCAGCACCAGCTCCGGTGTCAGCGATTGCTCCTTCAACCCCGCAATCAAACGCATCGTGCGGTAATTGTTCATCACCATCCGCTCGTGCTCGGTGGCCGGCGTCCGCTGACTGCGGATCATTTCCCGCGCCTCCGACCGCGTCACCACCGCGCCCTCCAGCTGGCTCGACGTCAGCGCCTCCTCGACCAGTGAATCAAATTCATGACCGCTCGTCTCCTCCCGCACCATGGCACTGCCCGACGGGCCAACACCAGAGCGCAAATCGATTTCCCGAAGCAGCCCAAAGGCCTTCGAAGTCAGGGAAAACGTGAACGGCTGCCCCCTGAGATCCACCAATGGAATCGGCTGCGAACGCATCGCCCGCCCCATCCGGATCGCCGCCCATTGCTCCTCCTTGGTCAGCCCGTCCTTGTCCGCTACCCGATGCCGGAACTCATCCCAATGCAAATAACGCCCAGATTTCAAGGCCTCCTGATGGCCGTATTCCATGAAAACATCCGCCCTCCCCTGCTGAATCACGCGATCCAGCAGCGGCTGCCAAGCAGGGGGCGATCGAGGAAACTTCATGGCTTTCTCCTAATCTCTCTAAAACTAGGAACAAATTAACCCATCACGCCCACAGATCAAGCCCAATTCCTAATTTATAATAAATTAGGAGGAAATCAGGAATTGTAGGGTAACCGGCAGCCCCAGCCCCAGCCCCAGCCCCAGCCCCAGCCCGCAGCCGACAACCGACAACCGACAACCCACAACCGACAACCGACAGCCGACAGCCGACAACCGACAACCCAAAACCCTTCCCCACAGTCCGTCCCACCTTCGAAAACCATTATTAAGTTATTTAGCTAAATAACTAGTCATCTCCATCAAGGATTCATTTTGAAGACTGAGAAAGGTGTGAAGGAAAGATCAGGGCTCAGGGAAAAGGCCGGGGGATTTACCGCAAGGCCCGCTCCTGCCATGGTCTAAAATCTTCGCCCAAAGGATCAAGATGCCCCTTGGCGCAATTCTCAATCACGGCCTTTCAAATCAATCCAAACAGCCAACTATTAAAATAGTTGATCAATTTATTCGTTATTTAGCTAAATAACGAATAAATAAACCTCTTTGTTGTGATACACAGGTGCTCCGCCAGGGGCATGCCCCACACCCTACTCTGCACCAAGAATGACCACTCCTACCAGCACTCGCTGGAGTGGCGGAAAAAAGACCAGGAAATGCAGCGAAAGCTGGAAGCGCTTTGAGATCGATCAGGTTCGTCAGTCCAGCGAATTTTTGAAACGCGCGGTTGCGAATCAGCGAAAAGCAGGAGTTATCCCTGCGCCTAATTGTTTCTTCTTCACCCAAATACACCCGGCGCCCCGCTGAAGTTCGGGAGGATTCTCAAACGAGCGGATTGCTAAAGCGCACACCTGCGAAGCGGCCGAAGTCGAAATCCGCTGTGTGAACCTCGGCATCCAAGCGGAGGGCAACGGCGGCGATTTGGGCGTCGGTGGTCAGATTTCCAGCGGTTCCGGCGGATTCCAGCAATGCAAGAGCCGTCTCAACATCATCCGGCAGCATGTCATGCAGGCGCACCTGTTTCCGGCCCAACCACGAACGAACGTGGGCGAATGCCTCAGCCACCGACAGCGGATCGGTGAAAATCCGCGGATGCGTGGAAATCCTCACAAACCCGAAAACCACCGTCGGCAGAAGGATTACCGGACTGGTGCTGCTCATGATTCGCCCGCACCATGCCGCAGCCTTGGGGTGAAACGGGCTGCTTTGATCGTAGGCGTAAAGCAGCAGGTTAGCATCCGGCAGAATCATCGGCTGCGCTCCATGAGTTTGCGGGTGGTTTCAAGAAACGCTTCCGCTTCGAGATCATCCGCAAGTTGATTAAATCCGGCGGGATCATGCCCAGCCCGCAAGCCCATCGGGCGAGACTTTAGCACAAATGGTTCCGCCTGCCCAACGCCCGCAGACTGCTCGATCCCGACACGCAAGGTGTCGTTGAGCACCTTCTTAAACGACTTGCAGGTGCGCACGGCAGTTTCGCGCAAAACCAGCTCCACATCACGATCCAAAGTCACTGTGGTTCTCATAGGTGCATCATGATGCGTTTGAGAATGATGTCAATATGCTGATTTGAGCCATTTCCGCGCACAATCGCCAAATCAGGCCGAATCGCGCCTTGCCACCGGGTGGAAAAGGGTGCATAGCCCCGCCCCCGTCCGCATCGCAGGCGCTATTCCACTTATTTCCCATGTCCTTGAAAATCAGAAATCTCGCCATCATTGCCCACGTTGACCATGGGAAAACCACTCTTGTGGACCAGCTCCTCCAAGCCGGCGGCACGTATCGCGAAAACCAAGCCACGCAGGAGCGCGCGATGGACTCGATGGACCTCGAAAGGGAAAAAGGCATCACCATTAAGGCCAAAAACACCGCGATTCTCTGGAACGGCTACACCATCAACATCGTCGATACCCCAGGCCACGCCGACTTCGGTGCCGAGGTGGAGCGCGTGATGAAAATGGTCGATGGCGTTTTGCTCGTCGTGGATGCATCCGGTGGCCCACAAGCGCAAACCCGCTTCGTGTTGCGCAAAGCGATGCAGGAAGGCCTCAAGCCGATCGTCGTCATCAACAAGATCGACCGCCCGCTCGCCGATCCACTCAAGGTGCATGACCAAGTGCTCGAGCTCTTCCTCGACTTGGACGCCGACGAAGAACAATTCAACGCCCCGTTCTGTTATGGTTCCGCCCGCGACGGCTATTTCATGAATCATCCGGACGACGAGCGGAAAGACTGCATTCCCCTGCTCGAAAAAATCGTTAAATTCATCCCCGAGCCCAAGGCCGATCCAGCCGCGCCGTTTCACATGCTCGTTTCTAACATCGAGTGGGACGACTACGTCGGCCGCGTTGCCATCGGCAAAGTGCTCGGCGGCAGCG
>CAYRLT010000560.1:0-1647 GCA_964425095.1 uncultured Luteolibacter sp. | reverse complement strand
AAGAAACCGCCGTAGCTTCCCGTCATGAACCCGCGTGCATAGTTGCTTCCCTCGTAACTGCCAAGAACATGACCACAGTTCCAAAAATACGCGATGTCGCGCGCATCCTTGCTCTTTTCCAAATAGCGCCTGCTCCCGATGGCTGTCTGCAGCAGCGCTTCATTGCTTGCGCCTGGAGAAACCAGACCCGGAAAGCCCATGCTCGACACCATCATCTTTGCGCCGGGGACAACATCGACGTTGTCATCCGGCAGTGGTTCTGCAACAATCGAATCTGGTTCCGGGGTGAAATAATCCCGCACATGGAAACTCCAGGTTTTGCCCGGCGTAAGCACCCCATTTGCCTGAGTTGTATCCACGCGCCAAAAATATGTGAGTCCATGCTTTAGCCTGTCGGGGCCTGGCGTGTAGCTACTTCCCGGATTTTCCTGCTGGGAAGCAATCTCCACTGTTGGCTTCGTCATCTTCTCCAGTTCCTCAACGCTTTCGGCGATGTAGAGGTCCTGCTTTTTGGTGCCCTTCACGCCTGGTGTCCATCTGAACTCATAGATGGGGTTGATTGTGGCGTCATCGCTTGGGTTGGGGAGGCGAGCTTCGCCGTTGATCGTGCGGAATGTCCACACGTCACCGTCTGTCAAAACCTTGCCGCTCGCGTCGAGTTGGGCCACGCGCCAATAATAGCGGGCGCCATAGTCGAGTTCAATGCTATGGTGCTCAGGTTTGTCCGTAACAAAAGATTCAGCCGTGCCGTTCGCCACTTTCGCCTTATCGGTTGAACGATAGACTTTATACTTCGCAACGCCCTTGCTGCCCTGCTGCCAGGAAAAGTCTGTTTTCATCTCCATCAGCGCCGCATCATTGGCCGGCACCGGGTCAAACGCGTTCACCAGGCCGCCATTCATGCGCACTTCCAGATCATCCATGGCGTAATCGAAGAGTTTCATATCGCCAACACTGCATTCCAACCAATCGGCTGGCCCCGGATATCCGTAATACCAGCGGCTGCCCCAGTTCGCGCCGATGAAAAAGTGTTTGCGGGTGTCTTCGGGCACGTTATAGCCCGGTTTGCCGTCCGCGGTGGCGGTGACAAAGACGCCGGGGCCATAAGCCCAACGGCGCATGGGATTGTAAGCGTAGCTCCACCAGTCGTCATTCAGGTCGATTGACATGATTCGGTAATAGTATTTTGTGCCAGGCTTGAGGTCTTTCAGATCAAATCTCACCTCGCCCGCAGGCGCCCAGGCGATTTTCATCTCATTCTGCCAGGGATAATGGCGCTGCTGGAACCATAAGTGATGATCCACTTCGTCGTAGTAGAGGCCAACCGAAGCCTTGCCGCTCTTTGCAAAGAGATCAGCTTTGATGACAGCGCTTGTAGCGCCGATTTTCTCTACTTCGAGCGGACGCCGTCGCGTAATATTATCGTATTTGCAGGTGCTCACGAGTTTGGCATTCGCGTAAACTCGCAGCTCACCGTCTTGTCCGCCAGTATAGACATAGGTCACATATTGCCATTCGTTGGAGCCGTGAAGCCCGAGAGCGCCTTTCCACTCTCCTTTCTGACCAGTAGATGTATAGCTCAAACCGCCAATATCGCAGTTGTAGTTCGTAAAGCTGAGGCGAGTTCCATGATCACCGCCAATGCTG
>CAYRLT010000559.1:0-9391 GCA_964425095.1 uncultured Luteolibacter sp. | reverse complement strand
CTCGCGACGCACGTCTGGGCCACCATGTTCAAAATCTGGCACTTCGAGGTCATGTCTTTCGAAGAAAAGATCGAAGTGGATGGCCAGACCATCACCGGGAAATTACCCGTCACGCTTGGCATGCTGCTGCGTGCGCTGCTGTTTTTTGTCATCGGCTACTGGATCGCTTCCAAAATCGCCCAGCGCATTCAGCATACCATCGTTGTCCGCGGCCACATTGCGGAAGCCCAGGCCAAAACCCTTCGCAATTGGGCGATGATCGTCGTCGGTGTGTTTCTCGCCATCGGCACACTCTCGTTTCTGAAAATCCCTCTAACGATTTTTGCGTTTTTCGGTGGAGCATTGGCAATCGGTCTCGGCTTCGGCATGCAGACTTTGATCAAAAATTTCATCAGCGGCATCATTGTGTTAGCAGAACGCAAGGTCCGGGTTGGTGATATTCTCGATGTGGACGGCATTATCGGCACGGTCGTCGAGGTCAACACACGGTCGTCGATTATTCGGGGCGCGGACGACGTGGAAACCATGATTCCCAACTCGGTGTTCCTCGAAAACCGGGTGACCAACTGGACCCTCTCCAGTTCGAAAATGCGGCGCAGTCTGCGCGTGGGAGTCGCCTACGGCAGCAATCCGCAGAAAGTCATGGAGGTCCTCATCGAGTCCGCCGCCCGCCACGGACTGATCCTGAAAGACCCGGTGCCCTTCGCTATTTTCGAAGATTTCGGCGATAATGCCCTGATCTTCAGTCTTTACTTCTGGGTCCACCTCGGCGGCAGCACCAACCCCATGATTGTCGGCAGCGATCTCCGGTTGATGATCGAGAAACGCTTCGCAGAATTGGAAATCGGAGTGCCGTTTCCGCAGCGCGATATGCACCTGACTACTGATAAACCGATAGAGGTAAGGATCTCGCCTCGGTTGGACCTATAGGAATTATAGGAATTATGTTATGAACTCCGACGTGCATTGGATGAATCTCGCGCTCACTGAGGCGCGCAAGGGCGTTGGGAAAACCGCGCCGAATCCGCCGGTCGGTGCGGTGATCGTGAAGGACAACGTTTTGTTGGGGAGTGGCTGGCATCTTGCGGCCGGTAAGCCGCATGCCGAGCGTGAGGCGCTGGCGGATGCTTTTGAAAACCATGGTCATGAGGCGGTTAGAGGAGCTTCGATTTACATCACCCTTGAGCCCTGCTCCACCCACGGCCGTACACCGCCCTGCACGCAGGGACTCATCGATGCCGGGATCGCGCGGGTGGTTTACGCCTGTGTGGATCGCAATCCGGAGCACACCGGCCGCGCCGACGCGCTCCTAACATCCGTTGGCATCGAAGTGGTTTCCGGTGTCTGCCGCGAGGAATCTAAAAAAATCCTGCGGCCGTTTTTCAAGGTCCGTGAAACCGGTCTGCCATGGGTGATTTGGAAAACGGCCATGAGTCTCGATGGTCGTTTGACCCGCCCGCCCGGTGAAAGTCAGTGGCTGACCGGCGAAGCCGCACGCGCCGATGTGCAAAAACTCCGCTCCACGGTGGATGCTATTCTCACCAGCGGCGAAACCATCCGCCGCGATCGTCCCGCGTTGACGGTCCGCGCGCCGGGCTTGTTGGATGGTCGATTGCAACCGTGGCGCATTGTTTTTTCCGATCATCCGGATTCGTTGCCCGCAGACGCGCCCGTGTTTGCCGACGAATGGCGTGAGCGAACGCTCATTCGTCCTCGCCACGATCTAGCGAATTCCTTGCGGAAGCTCGTCAGTGAACAAGGCATTCTCACCGCCATGACCGAAGCCGGCGGGGTGTTTTCAGCGGCTCTTTTTGAGGCAGGGCTCGTGGATGAAATTGTCGTTTATTACGCGCCGTTGCTGTGCGGCGGCCCGTCCCCCGCGCTGGCTGGCAGCGGGTTGCACGAATCACTCCGACTGGTAGAAACCGAGTTTGTTCAGCTGGGAGACGACCTCCGTTTCAGCGGTGTCGTCAGTCAGATCAAGTGACGGAGCGTCGGCTTCAAGGAGCGGCGGAACGTGTCCGCCGATGCCCATGATCGGGCCAATGAAGTGAGCAAAGCGCGTTCCATTGTCACCTCATGGTCAGGGCGAACACGTTTCGCCCTTCCGTGCGAATCTTCACGCTCGACGGTTTATGCCAGCGCTCCGTGGACACTCGTGACTCTTGGAAGCGTGCCCAGCTCGGATTTATCCTTGCGCCGGGCGCTTTCGCGGCAAGAATCCGCGCCCCGCGCCGCGGTTCAAGCCCATGAGCGAATTCAATCGATCCCCTGAAATTGCGACTTTCGAGCAAATCGGCGAAGTCCTGCTTTCCCGCCATTCCTTCGTTTTACTTAGCCACATCCGCCCGGATGGTGATGCGATCGGTTCCCAGCTTGCCCTCGGTTTCGCTTTGATGGCCATGGGCAAATCCGTGCGTTTGATCAATGAGGACGGCTTGCCGGAAAATCTGGCGTTTCTCGCCGGCTCCGAGCGCATTGAGCTTCCACCTGCCGAACCATTGGATGTCGAGGTCGCCATCGCGCTCGACACTGCGACCAAGCCCCGTCTGGGCGCTGCCGCGCTGCACGCCGCCTCCAAGGCGGAAATTTGGCTCAATATCGACCACCACGTTTCCAATCCGAAATACGGCGATCTCAATTTAATCGATTCCACCAGCCCGGCCACCGGCCAGATCCTCTATGATCTCATCACTCGGTTAGGTCTTCCGATGCCTGCGGAATCGCGCGATGCCATTTACGTTGCTGTTTCTACTGATACCGGTTCATTCCAATACCCATCGACTACCGCAAAAACCTATGAAATGGCTGCGGATCTCGTTCGTCGGGGTTTGGATGTGGGCACTATCAACTCGCAAACTTACGACGAGAATCCTTACCGTCGCCTCGAATTGATGCGGGCCTTGCTGAATACACTCGAGCGCACACCGGACGGCCTAGTCGCCCACTGGACCATGCGCGATCAAACTCGCATCGATCTCGCCCTGCGGCCTGAGGACAGTGAGGGGTTGATCGATGTCATCCGTGCCATTCGCGGCGTGCAGGTGGCGGTGTTTTTCGAAGAGCTTCCGGACGGAAAAATCCGCGTTTCGATGCGCTCGAAGGATCGCCGATACGATGTTTGCCAGATCGCGACGGAATTCGGCGGAGGCGGCCATGCGCTCGCCGCCGGCATTCGCATGCCCGGCCCGATTGAAGAAGCTAAAACCCGCGTCCTAGAGGCGATCCAGCGGCGTTTCGATGCGGCCAAGCCATCACCACTCTCCTAATTTATGAAACCAAATCCCCTGGATCAAAACGGCCCGAGCGGCGTGTTGTTGATCGACAAAGCTCCGGACATGACGTCGCACGACGTGGTGGCCATCGCCCGCCGTGCATTGAACACCAAAAAGATCGGCCACTGCGGCACATTGGATCCTATGGCCACTGGCTTGTTGATGCTTGTCATCGGTCGCGCCACGAAAATCCAGGATCTGCTGATGAGCGAGGACAAGGAATACGTCGGCACTCTAACACTCGGCGCGGTGACCAGCACTCAGGACCGTCAGGGTGATGTGCTCGAAACCAAGCCCGTGCCGGCATTCACCGAAGAGCAAATCCGCCAAGCTTTCGATGCCTTTACCGGTGAGTTCGAGCAATTGCCGCCGATGGTTTCCGCCATCAAGAAGGACGGCGTGCCGCTCTATAAACTCGCTCGCAAGGGTGTGACCATTGAACGCGAGTTGCGCCCGGTGCGCGTGGATGGCTATCAGATTACCCGCATCGAATTGCCGGAAATCGATTTTGTGGTGAATTGCACCAAGGGTTTCTATGTTCGGACCTACGCTCATGACATCGGCGAGAAACTCGGCTGCGGAGGTCACCTCAGCGCCCTGCGGCGCACGCGCTCCGGCAAGTTCACGCTCGACCGCGCAGTCCCAGTGGCCGACCTGAAAACCGTCCCACGCGAAGATCTACTGAAGTCCATGGTTTCCCTCGCGGAAATCTCGCTGATGCGCGGTGCGTGAGGCATCACGCGCGCTGGTTCACGGCATCGCGAGTTCTTCGTCTTGTGTCTTTCAACGGCTGAGCCAGCCGCCGTCAACGTTCATGATGGTGCCGTTCATGTAGTCGGCATCCTTTGATGAGAGGAACAGGCAAGCACCGGCGATGTCTTCGGGGTCACCCCAGCGGCCTTCGGGGATGCGGGCAAGGATGGACTGATTGCGGGTTTCGTCTTCGCGCAGCGGGCGGGTGTTTTCGGTGGCGATGTAACCGGGGGCGACGGCGTTGATGTTGATGCGCTCCTTGGCCCACTCGCAGGCGAGTGCTTTAGTGACGCCGGCGATGCCGCTTTTGCTGGCGGTGTAGGCGGGCACAAGGATGCCACCTTGAAACGAGAGCATTGAGGCGATGTTGACGATTTTCAGTCGTGCGGTCTCCGGCGATTGTTCGCGGCCGCCGGTGAGCCACCATTTGGCGAAGGCTTGGCAGAGGAAGAATGGGGCGGTTAGATTGATTTGGAGCACGGTGTTCCAATCCTCCTCCGGGAAATCCACCGCGGGCGCGCGTTTGATGATGCCGGAATTATTCACTAGGATGTCGAGGCGACCGGCGGATTGGATGATCTCCGCGATGATGTCGGCGGCACCGGCTTGGGTGAGAGTGGCGAAATCCGCTTTTACCTGGGTGAATTGAACGCCGAGCGCGCGGGCTTTTTCCGCGGTCTCCGAGTAATCGCTGATGCCGACTCCGACGACGTGCGCACCTTCGCGGGCGAAAGCTAACAGAATAGATTGACCAATGCCACGGCTGGCGCCGGTGACGACGGCGACTTGGTTTTCAAAGCGTTTCATTTGGTTGTTAGTTCGGATCAGCGCAGGTCGGTAGGGATGAAGGCGTCCATGTCGGTGAAGACTTGGTTTTCACCGGCCATGCCCCAGATGAATTTGTAGGATCCTTGGCCGCAGCCGGAGTGGATGGACCACGAGGGTGAGAGCACGGTATCGTCGGACTTCAGGAAAAGGTGACGGGTGGCGGTGGGTTCGCCCATGAAATGCGCGAGCACGCGGTCCTCCATGTCGAAGTAATGATAGACCTCGGTGCGGCGGTTGTGGGTGTGGGGCGGAAAGGTGTTCCAGACGCTGCCTTCGGCGAGTTCGGTGAAGCCCATGACGAGTTGGCAGCTTTGGATGCCATTTTCGTGGATGTATTGGCGAATGACGCGTTGGTTGGCGGTGGCCTGTGAACCGAGTGCGACGATGGTGGATGCGAGCGGGAAGGAGAGGCGGGCGGAGGATAGGATGCGAGGTTTCATAGGGGTAAAAGCTGAAATGCTGAAAAGCTGAGATGGGTGGAGGAGAAAGACAGTCGTTATCTGTTAAAAGTTATTAGAGAGAAGTGCGCGGTTGTTGCGTGACCAAAGCGAGCAGTAGCAGGCGTTTGTTAATCGTCGAAATAATTCTTCATGACGACTGTGTCCCGTTAGATCATAGAGTCCGAACTTTGCGGTGAAAGGACGGTAAAGAGGTAAGAGGGAGAAGTGCCTAGTGATCAGTGATCAGTGATCAGAGAAGAGGGAGATTGATTGATGAATGACGATTTTTGATTTTTGAACGGAAGAGAGCGGAGGGCGGGGAGGGAGATGGGGAGGAAGACGCTGCGCGTGCTGGAAGGCCAATGCATTTAAGGATTTGGCCCGATGCTGGGCGAATGAAAAGCGAGGCGCCTCAAGGAGCGGCGGAATGCGTCCGCCGATGACCATTTTCGTCCTCCTTGCATTCGCCGGACCGCCCGGAATGCCCCGGCTGCTCGTAGCAGCATCTGAATCCGCGAAGCGCATCCCGCATGGCCGCTATGCAATATCGGTCCCTGCCATTTTAAAGACATGCTCTAAGACGTTAAGGCTCTTCTGTGCTAACAGATCAGGGTAGGAAATCGCGGATGGTGTGCATCCGTAGGCGTTTGGTGTGGGGGTCGTGATAGAAGAAGATCATGCTGCGCGCCTTTTCATCGAGCGGCCAGATGGAGCTGAAGAAAGGTTTGGGCTCATGGTTCTTACGGAAAAACAATTGAGTTTGGATCGTTTTGGATTCCGGATTCGGTTTTTTGATTTTGGGGGTTACGGTCGTAAACTTGCCTGGTTTTAGCGCAAACTTCTTATCACCGATGATGCCGGCGATATCGACCGTGGCGGCATTCATGAAAAAGAAGATTCCTCCACCAAAGTTCTCGGCGTTGTTTTCAATGGGAATGATTTCCATGCCGTCGGCATTCTCGGCGCCCTTGCGGACTAGTAGGATGATTTGTTTCGGACTGCCGAGTGCGTGGGCTTGGCCATACGTTTCGAAGGATATTTTGTCATTCTCCTTCACCGTGGATTTGCCGAACACCCACTGATCGAGGCGTTTGACCTTATACTCTCCAGAAAGCGCGTTGGTGGGGATTTTGACCTCGAGGGTCTTGCCTTCACCGAGCAGTAGTTCGACCGGTTTGGGGTCGATCGATTTGGGAAAGGAGACGAATTGAAGAGTGACTACATCGTCAGGCTTTTGCGCCAAGCAAGGCAGTGTGAAGATGAGGGCGAAGGTGGCGAGCAAGGCCATGCGAATGCGCGAAATGGATGACATGACAAGGAGGTTGTGAGAGGTGGGAATGATCAAACCTCCGAGGGATTTAGCCACCGGAAGCTGATGATTTGCATTTTGCGGCCGAACATTTTATTGGCTGCAGAGGTGAGGGCGGATTGTTTAAGATAAGCCTCGTCCTTGCTATCGGTGTAATCGGGGATGCGTTGGACGACCGCTTCGCACCAGGCGCGGGCGATGACATTGCCCTTAGGATCAAGCGCATCGCCATAGGTGCGGATGACGAAGGTGTCGCCGCGCGGGGTGAGTTGTTCGGCGAGGTTGCGCAGGATGTCGGCCTGATCAATGTAAGCGGCGCTGCCATAGGCGATAGGACCCTTGGCTGCAGCATCAAAGGCGAAAGGGATGGCACTCGTCTCGGAGTCCAGCATGCGGCCTGGCTCACGGAAGTTGGCGTTGATAGGCACGCTATCATCGTCGAGTGCCGCCTGCAGGGCGCCTTTGATAGATCTCTCAGCTTTCTCCGGAGTGTCGCTTCCCTCCAGGCGTCGGTTGACGAATTCCGAGAGTGAGAGGAAGGGGCCGCGGAGTTTGACCTGTTTGACCATGGCGGTGGCCAAGGCGTCGATTTCTGAGTCGGTGATGTCCCGCCAGCTATTCCATTGTTCGGGTGGTTCATTGGGACTGGTGATGCTGGTGACCGGCGTGAGTGACCCGTAGGGCAAAGTGCCGGGACCGACGGGGGTGCCGGTCGCCGTGGTTGTCTTTGGGGTGGTGCCGCCATCGAGATAGGCGACGGGCTTGCCCTTGAGGCTGGAAAACAAGACTTTCCAAGCCTCCACCGAGGTGGAGTTGATGTTGAATGGCCCCTTGACCATCAGATTGGCGGCGATCTTGTCGGCCAGTCCGTCGGTGAAGACGTCCTTTTGCGTGAAGAGCGTGGTGAGCTTGGTTGAGTCGAGGCCATTCGTGTAGGCTTGGATGCGGCGGTTGGGCAGCGGCTTGGATGCGGCACCGGTCGCCGGGAAGAAGAAATCGGAGGCTACCGTCTTGGCATCGCGATCGTGACTACCACCGAAGATTTTCACGGTGGCGGGTTGCGGCGTGATAGAGGAAAAGAAGAACTCGTCCCACAGGGCCTTGTTGGCGAGATAGGAGTGGTCGGCAAACGTGACCTTGCGCTCGCCTTCGTTTTTGTCGTAAAGGCGTTTCCATTCGGGATTGTAGGCGGCATCGGCTGCTAGATTCGGGTTGGCGTAGGAGTTGCCGATCGCTTGCAGCACGTGTGGGTAGAGTCCTGCCTGTCCGGTGGCGGTCACTCGTTGGAAGCTTTTGGTTGGTAATTTGGGGTAATCAAGCTCTGCTGGTGCTGTACCTGTATTGAAAAAGTATTCCATGAATGTGCCAGTTTTGCCTTCTGCAGCTGGGGCCTCATGAGCCAAGGTGAAGCCGCCCAGACGCGCATGACTCAAGGCAGCAATCGAGATGGGCGGTGTGACGGGGATCTCCTGCTGGATGACTCGCGACACGCCTGTCTCCGATGTGTATCCGCCTCCGTAGTATCCGTTGCCCTCGGGGGTGACTTGCACCTGCGCTTCCAGAATCGAGTTCAGGTCCTCCATCCACCAGTTCCAGCCATGGTTGTAGGGCGCGGCCTTGTCATTCTGATCGATGAATGTGGGCTGAATAGGGCTGGAGTGAAGAAACGGGCGGCTGGGGAATTTGCGGCCGGAGAAGGCTCCGCCACCGGCAAGTTCGCCGGTTTCACAACCTGCCATTATGGCCATTTGCAGGAAAGGCTTTCCCCTGCTGCCAGCGTCGATGATGGTACTCGCTGAGATATCCTCTAATGGGAACAGATTCGCCCCTCCGGGCATGCCTTGGGCGATCAATTGTTGATTGAAGTCATAAGGCACGGTATTATTAACCTTCCACGTAGCGCCGAAGCGGGAAACCAAGCCCGAGTGCCGCAGGTTGAGGTAATTGCGGTTATAGCCCGTAAAGCCAGCCGAATAATTGCGCTGCTCCATATAGAAGCACATGCCAGCCCCTACCGGTGAAGACGAGACGGAAATCTGATGTGTGGAATCCTCGGCTCCGATGCTGAACTTGAGTGTGTCAGCATTGCGGTCCAGCGAAAGATTTGCTCCCGTGAGCACATTAACCGGAGCACCAGTCCCCTGCGCGACTACATTAGCAAATTGACTGTTTGTAGGGACAGGGGGGAGGAGCCAACTAGGCGTGCCACTACGGCTCGAAACAGAGTAGGGGAAGAGGAAATAGCCATTGGGATCCCAGCCCGGTGCCGCATCAGTCAAATTCTTGGTCAGCGAATAATTGTTTTCTAATAAATTCTTCTGCCAATCGGCTTGGTTTGTGTATGAGGCTCCGCCTGCGGATGGAATGGAAAACACCTTGACCTCGCCGGGTTGAAAGGAAATCGGAGAGGTTCGGCCAAAGTTCATCTTTATGAGATCGGTGCACCTCCCACCTCCTTGGCCCTCAAGACTGGCCATGCTGATAGTGCCGGCATTGTATCTGAGAGTGCCCGCGCGCCATTTCTGGCAATTAATGTAAAAGGCGGGGGGTTTGAGAACGAACTGCTGGCACAAATCGTTACCGCTCTGCATGACGATTGGCGCATTGTAAGGATTCCACAGTGTCACGGCCGGGACTACGGCGACTTTGAGTTGGTGGGTGTCGGTTAAAGGAATGCAATGGTTCTGTAGTTGAGTGCCCCAAAAGGCAAAGGCCCGGTCTGCTGCGGTGATGGGTACCGCAGAGAGGGACATGATGAACTGCACTTTGACCAGCACAGGATTGCG
>CAYRLT010000558.1:0-5740 GCA_964425095.1 uncultured Luteolibacter sp. | reverse complement strand
GTCCAGACATCCTTGGCGACCTGCATGATGTCCTCGACTTGGAATTCTTTGATGAGGCCGCCCTTTTTATCATGTCCGCGGATGCGCATGAAGGCCCCGAATTTCACATGCACCCAGACATAGACAACCTCGTAGCGGCCGGCGACTCCGGCAGGTTTGTTGACGCGGATTTTATAACAGGGTTGTCCGCCGACATCTTCCTGAGCTTCGAATTTCGGGTTTGGCCAGTAGAAGAAGCGGAGGGCGAGATCTTCGTAGGTCAGATCGGTGTTGGCGATGGGAGCGACGAGTTTCTCGGGCGGGAGTTTGAGGGTTTTGCCGTTGATGATTTCAAAAAGATTGAAAGTTTCATCGCCGATGCGCATGTGGAAAATCCGCCAGGGTTCTTTGTTATCCGAGAACTGGAATTGGATGTCCTGGCCTTTCAGGAAGAGCATGACTGGCGTCTTTTGGTTACCTTTGCGGAGATTTCCGCTGAGGCCATCCTCGAGTTTGGTGAGTGTGGCGGACATCCGGGCGCCTTCGAGGATTGCCTTGGGATCTGGTTGTTGGGCGGCGGCGGGGAGGGTGCCTAGCAGGCAAAGTGCGAGCGCCAGAAGTTTTAAATTCATAAGGATAGGATAGGATAATCGGAGGATACGACAAGCTTGAGGGTGATTTCCTTCAAAAAATCATGAGGTCGGTTCGGAATTTTTTTAAATTAGGGCCTTTTGGGGCTTGATGATCCGAGGTCGGGTGAATTGGATGTGCTTCATACGCAATGTCGTTAATCCCCTCATGAGTCTTCGCCAGCAGCTAAACGACATCCTTCCGGCCTTGCTTCCGGGAAATCCCGCTGACGCGATCAAAGGGACCGAGTTGATCCGACTGACGCGCTTACAGCTCGACGGCAACTATTCGGACGCCTCGTTGCGTTACCATTTTTCCATCATGTCCTGCGATCCGGCCTCGCCGATTGCAAAGGTTGAGAAGGGGCAGGGGTATTACCGGCGCAGTGCGCCATTGCCTGCACTATCGGGTGCGCAGGAACTGCTCGCGCTGACGCAGGGTCGGCTGGAGGATCTTGCCTCGGTCGATCAGGATTTGATGGACAATACCATGTTGCGCATCCGGAAATTCCGCGCGGTGGTGACTCGTTATTACGAGATCAACGGGCGTTTTCCCTATGCCTTCCGGCAGGCCTTCGCCAAGGAAGCGCCGATTAGCAATTTGTGGAAATACCCCGAATTGGTGCTGGTGGATTGGGAAACCGGCGGCTCGCCGGATGAGGAGATGTCGCTTGATGAGGCGATGCTGGCTTTCAAGCAACGGTTAGGCATCGCTCCATTTCGGTTGGTTTCATCGCGGTTGCGCATCCAGCCGTCGCACCAGACGTTCCGGGAGGATTTCTATCAGACATTGGCGGTTTCCATGTGGGCGCAGGGCGGCGAGTTGATCTATGCCGCGCCGATCGAGGACGAGGCATTGGCGGATAGTTTGCGGCGTTTGAGCGCATCGTTCGGAGTGGGCGTGACGTCGTTCGGGTTGACGGCCGAGGCCTTGGACGAACTTCCGCGGCCGGCGCACATTCTCAACGCGCATCCGAGAGAGACCGAGGCGATCATGGCGAAGCTTGATATCAACCGGATTGCGGCGCCGAAGTTCCGACCGCATTTGGATTGGATGGAGCTGAGTTCGTTGCGCAATGAATCCGAGGAGGCCGAAAAGCTGGTTCAATGGCTGACGCGCTGCATCGATGTGCGCCGCGCCGAGGCGTTCAAGGAAGACTGAATCCGTGAGCTGGACATTCAAGAGTGTGGCGGTGGTGGGTTCTGGGGCGATCGGATTGTATTACGGTGGACGGCTTGCGGCGGCGGGCGAGGACGTGCGGAATTTGATGCGGTAGGATTATGATGCGATTACGAAAGGTGGCATGAAGGTGGAAAGCGTGCATGGGGATTTTGCCGTGCCGGAGCTTCGGGCATTCCGGACGTCGGTGGAAATCGGGCCGGTGGATTTGGTGATCGTTGCGTGGAAGGCCACGGCAAATCGTTCATTGTTAGATGTGTTGCCGCCCTTGTTGCATGAGGGTACACAGGTGCTCACCTTGCAGAATGGTTTGGGAAACTGCGAGGCGATTGCGGAAATCACGGGAGCGGAGCGGGTGGTCGGCGGGCTGTGTTTTGTCTGCATCAACCGGATTTTTCCGGGATTGGTGAGGCATTCGGCAGGTGGTCGGGTATCGATCGGTGAGTGGCGGCCGGGGATTCCGGGGCGGGCGGAGGAATTGGCTCAGCGCTTTCAGGCGGCGGGAATTTCCGCGAGTGCGGTGGCCAATCTCGAACAGGCGCAGTGGGAGAAACTGATTTGGAATGTCCCTTTCAACGGGTTGTCTGTGGCGGAAGGTGGCATCACGACGGATGTATTGTTAGCCAATCCGGAAACCGAGGGTGAAATGCGCGCGCTGATGGCGGAGGTTGTTGCGGCGGCTCGCGCGCTCGGGCTTGATCTATCCGATGAGTTGATTGATTTCAACATTGAGCGGACGCGCCCGATGGGGCCTTACAAGACGTCCAGCATGATTGATTTTGTCGAAGGCAGGGAAGTTGAGGTCGGCCCGATCTGGAAGGAGCCGTTATGCCGCGCGAAGGCCGCGGGTGTTGAGATGCCGCACTTGGAAAAGTTGGTGCAGCGGATCGATTGTCTGGTCGGTTAGGGTGCGACGGCGAGGCGCTCTGGGGCGGTTTCGCGTTCGAAGAGGAAGCCGTTTTCCTTGTAGGTTTTGAGGCGGAAATGGGTGGCGGTGGAGAGCACGCCTTCTAACGAGCTGAGTTTCTCGGAGACGAAGCGTGCGACATCGCGGAGATCGCGGCCCTCGACGACGACCATCAGATCGTAGCCGCCGCTGGCGAGATAACAGGAGACGACTTGGTCGAAACGGGCGATGCGCATGGCAAGGCGGTCGAAGCCGCCGCCACGCTCGGGGGTGACTTTGACTTCGATGAAGGCGGAAACCGAGATATCACCGGCGGCTTCCGGATCGATCACAGCGTGGTAGCCGAGAATGGTGCCTTCTTTTTCCCAAGCGGCGACGCGGCGGGTGACGGCGTCATGTTCCAACGACAGGAGATCTGCGAGTTCCTGGTGGGTGAAGCGGGCGTTGCGGCTGAGCAGTTCGAGGAGCGGATCGGTGGACATGGTGGGCAGGATTAGCTTGGATTTGGGACGCTGAGGATTTCGCGCGGCCGGTCTTGGACGGGTGCGCCGGCTTCAAGCCATGGATCGTAAACGCCCCAGCCTTGGCGGATGAGGCCGCGGGCGCGGGTGAAGCGATCGGGGCTGTTGAGGACGACGACAATCAAACGGCGTGGAGTGGCACCCTTTGAGCCATCCGGTTTTTTGCGGACTAGGGGATCGCGCTCCATGCAGACTGAGACGCAGGGACCGGCGGCGGTGGTGGTGCCGGTTTTGACGCCGAGGATGCCCAATTCTCCGACCAGTTCGTTGGTGTTGCGGATGTTGTAGTTGCTGCTTCCGGAGGCGCGTTCGACTGTAATTTGTCGGCTCGTTTGGCGGACGATGAAGCTGAACGCGTTGCGACGCATGGCGTAAATCGAGAGGCGGGCGACGTCGGCTGCGGTGGAATAGGCCTTCGCGCCGGGGCGTTCCAAGCCATGTGGGTTGGCAAAACGGGTTTGGGTCATGCCGATGGCCTTGGCGAGGCGGTTCATTTCTCCGACGAATTCGACCACGGGATCATTATTTTTTCCGCGACTTGTGGCGAGCGCGCGGCCGACGTGATTCGCGATCGTTAGGGCGGCGAGATTGTCCGAGCCGAGCAGGGCGGAGTAGAGGGCGTCGCGCATGGAGATGCGGTCGCCGGGCTGGAGGTTCATGGGATTCGGGCCGCCGACCAAGGTGATGGTGTCGGGCACGGTGATTTGGAGGGTGCGGATGTCAGCGCCGGCGGCGGCGGCCCAATCGACGGCGACGGCGCCGGTGGCGATTTTCGTGAGGCTGGCGACCGGGCGTTTGGCCGAGGCATTGGAAGCGACTAGCACTTTTCCGGAGTAGGCCTCGACGACCATGATGCTCTCTTGGGCGCGGATGGTGGGGGAAAACGCGAGAATTGCGGCGAAAAGGGCCGGAATAACGACAAGTGGGAGATTCTTCATGGGAAAGGAGCGGCAGAGTAGCGGTGGCGGGCCGCAACTCAATCCCAAACCATCAGCGCGGATTCCGCGATTCGCTCGCTGGGGGTGAAGAAGCGTGCCGAATTCCGGCGATTGGTTGCCATTCTGCGGTTCCAGTTGATTCGGGGACGGCTTGGGTTTACTCCGGCTTGGAGGCAGGTTTTTCTTTCGCGGGAGCGAACATGGTCTCCGCTTTTGCTTTGAGGGTATCGATCAGCGAGTGGCCGGTATCCCTCCGGGAGCGGATTTCCATACCTGCGACAAACGCCGCCGCTGCGAGAACCAGAAACAACAGAATCATTGCGCCGCCGCCGCCGGAAGGTGATTTTTCAGACCCCGGTTCAAGATCTTCGGCTTCCTCATCTTTGTTTTCGACGCTTTTGGCTTCCTCTACTTTGGCTTGTTCGACTTCAGCTTCTTCGATTTTGACTTCCTCCACTTTGGTTTCCTCCGTGGAATCCGCCGGCGCGGGGAGTTGTGGTTCGGAGGCGTCGGCTGGGATGAGTTGTTGGGGTGGTTTGGTGTCGGTCTTTTCGGATTTCAACTCGGCGAGTTCCTCGTCGGAGAGCAGGAAATCGAATAATACATCGCCGAGTTTCACGGGGATTCCATTGCGGAGTTGGATGACGTGGTGGCGTGCGCCGTAGATTTTGAGGCCATTGGTTGCGCCGAGATCGCGCAATTCGTATCCGCCGGGCACGCGCCGCATTTCCGCGTGGTTCAGTGAGACGGAACCGCAGTTGATGACGATATCGTTTTCGCTACCACGCCCGAGGGTGACGGAGCTCCGATCGAGTTGGAACCGGTAGGGTTGGGAAACTTTCTCCGGAACGGTGATGGTGACACGAGGCATAACTTTAGAACGATTTTTCTGAAGCGTTTCTAGCGTGAAATTCGCAGGAAACACACGATTTTTTTTGATGCCGAATTTCAGCCTGCGTGGCGGGGTGTTTTCAGGGCTTGGCGAGCGGCGGGCCGACGGCGGCGTGGCGCGTCAGAAACTCATCGCCGAGAGCGCCATAAGCCTGTGCGCCAAGGCCGTTGGGATCGTGTTCGAAGATCGATTTTCCGTGGCTCGGAGCTTCGCCGATGCGGATGGTCCGGGGAATCATGGTGCGGTAGATTTGTTCCGGGAAAAACTGAGCGACTTCCTCGACGACTTGTCGTGAAAGCAAGGTGCGGCCGTCATACATGGTCATGACGATGCCTTCGAGGCGGATGTCGGGATTGGCATCCGAGTTGCGGATTTGGTCGATGACGTGGACGATTTTGGCGAGTCCTTCGAGGCCATACCATTCGCATTGGAGCGGGATGAGGATTTCATCGGCGGCGGCGAGCGAGGAGGTCATCAACACGCCGAGCGAGGGCGGGGTGTCGAGAATGCAGAATTCGAACAAGTCGTTGGGTTTGAGGCCTTGGAGGATGTTGCGGAGGCGGGTGAGGTGGTCGTCGCTGCGGGCGAGTTCGATTTCGACGCCGGCGAGATCCATTTCCGAGGGGATGATCGAAAGGTTTTCGCGTCCGCTTGGCATGATTTGATCGCGCACGCCGGCCTTGCCGAGCAGGAC
>CAYRLT010000557.1:0-7207 GCA_964425095.1 uncultured Luteolibacter sp. | reverse complement strand
CTCCGACGAGCGTTAAAGGGGCCCATTCTCGCAGCGGAACCTTGCGGGCAACTTTCCTAAACGAGATCATCAATTCGATCGCCAAAAACGGTATTACCCACTAGATTCTCGATTGTCCCCAAAAAAAAGATCCAATCCTATGGGCAGAGCCGATTGAGGCTCGGTTGATATGACTATAAAATTGTTAGGAATCCTCAGGCGGACATTGTAAGGATTCCAGAAAGTGTATACCGGGGTGTACACTACGAAGCAGTTGTAGTTGCCTCCTCCGATGGATTTTGTCAGCAAACTGTAGATGTAGGTGATTTTTGCCAACACCGGAAATCGCCAATATTGGTTGTTTCCCTGCCAACGATTGTTATAGGTAGCGCCGCTGCCGATGCCGATGTTAAAGTTGTAAACACTATCACTCACCGGATTGACGCCTTCCCACGCCAAGGAGCCCGCGCCACCGGAGGCTCCGTTCGCGGTGCCTTTGACCGTAGCATCACTGTCCTGCCGGTACATCCGGTAGTAATGCCGCATATTGGTCCATGAGGCGAAGTGCCGGGTTTTGATGACGGGCCTGCCGGAAATTTCCGGACTCATCGGGCGGATCGATGGCTCGCGGATGTCCGAGGCGGGGTCGAACTGATAGGCGTAGGGCAGTTGGGTCCCGTCAACATGATCAAACAACAAACTGAGATCTTTCTTGAGGTGGCCGCTGCGGACGCTGGTAAGCACTCCTTGACTGTCGGCGGTAAGGTCGAAGAAATGTTGTTGGGTTTTTTCCTTTCCGATTCCAGCAGCGCGCAGTGTCTGCGGGGAGATCAGCTTGTCAGCGATGGTGGCGTCTTGATCGAGTTTGTCGAAGCCATCCAAGCTGCCCACGCCGACTTCCGCGGTGCCGCCTTGGGCGGTTTGCCACGCATCGGTTTCGAGTGTGCGTGGGTTCTTGGCTTTATCGATGCGCGCCTTATGGTTTTCCGGACTGATCCACCAGGCGATGTTGCCGGTTTTGCCGACAGGCGTTAGGTAGGCGCGCGTGACCTGATCGGCAGGGCCGTCAGCTCCCAGGCTGCCCTCGCCCACCAGCACGACCGAGTTGCTGGTGTTCCAGGCTGCCAGTGAATTGGGAGCTTCGATGTCCGTTTCTTTTCCTTTCGGCATCGAGAGCAGCCAGCGGCGAAACATATTTTTGCGCCGGGGGCCGTAGGTGTCGGCGATCTTTGGCACATTCGGCTTATTGGGCGGGGTATAGGATGCGTTGAGCCAGTCGCCCCACGAATCATAGGCAGCGAGCCAGCGCGATTGGGCGAGTCCATCGATGGCTTCGGTTTGCTGGTCGGAGTCGAAGAGTGCGGATTCCGCGCTCACGCGCATGTCCGGGCCCATTTCCTTTTGCAGTGCGCCGATGGCAATCATCAATGCCATGCGGGCGTTCGCCCGAGCTTCCGTTTGGGCCGCATGAAGGGAATTGCTGCGCATTGTCACGGAGGATAAGCGTGGCTGCGCTGGAAGATGAGTTTCAAAGTTCCTCCAGTGACCAACCACGATCGCCGCGTAGCTTTTTCACGCGACGTCCCAAATCCTCGTTGATGGCGTCGGCGGTCGCCGCGGCGGGTGCTTGGCTGGCTTTTTTCGGCAGGCGTTTGGCGGGCATGGATATGCAATATGTTGGATGGAATTTCCTGTAAAGTGGAAATACCGACTTGTTATCCACTGGAAACATATCCAGTATCCCGGAAGTCATGACGCTTTCCATCTTGCTCGACCACTTCGGGGTTTCCGTCTCGGCGCTTTCCGGGGTGCTTGCCGCGCGGGAGAAGAGCTTGGATTTGTTCGGTGTTTTGGTGTTGGCGCTGGTGACTGCCGTGGGTGGTGGTTCGCTACGCGACGTGCTCGTTGGCGATGGTGCGGCGTTTTGGCTGCGCTCACCCGGGATTTTCCACAACGTCTGCATTACGGCGGTGGTGGCTTTCGTCGTCAGTCATCGCTGGGATCCTCCCAGAACCCTTTTTCAAATCGCGGATGCGCTCGCGCTGTGTTTTTTCGCCGTCGCGGGAACACGCAAGGGGATCGCCCTCGGTTTCGCGCCTTCCGTATGCATCGCACTGGGAGTGATCACCGGAGTTGCGGGTGGAATCATCCGTGATACACTAACAGGACGTGTGCCGCTGGTATTCCAAAAGAACACTTACTTTTACGCCACGGCGGCCATGTTTGGCGGCTTGGTTTACATTCTTTTGCGAGGGCCGATGGGCGACGACCGTGCGACATGGATCGCCGTCTCGGCAGCGATTCTGCTGCGCCTGGGAGCGATCCGCTACCGTCTCACCCTGCCCGCCTTCAAATCCCCGGAAACGACCTAACAACGACCCGTTATGAAAGCACTCGTTAAAGCCAAGGCTGAACCCGGATTGTGGTTGCAGGATGTCCCCGAGCCTGCGGTGGGCATCAATGACGTGCTCATCAAGGTTCTTAAAACCGGCATCTGCGGCACCGACCTGCACATTTACAAATGGGATGCCTGGGCGCAGAAAACCATTCCCGTGCCTATGGTGGTCGGGCATGAGTTCGTCGGCGAAGTCTTGGAGGTGGGTTCCAACGTGAGCGATTTCCACCCGGGCGAAATCGTCAGCGCGGAAGGTCATGTGGTGTGCGGTCGCTGTCGCAACTGCCTCGCGGGTCGGCGGCATCTCTGCAAGGACACCGTTGGGATCGGCGTGAACCGCCCGGGCGCGTTCGCCGAGTATGTCAGTGTGCCGATGACGAATGTCTGGCATCACTCGCCGGACGTGGATCTGGAAGTGGCTTCTATCTTCGATCCGCTTGGCAATGCCACTCACACCGCGCTCTCGTTTGACCTGTTAGGTGAGGATGTGCTTATCACTGGAGCGGGACCGATCGGCGTGATGGCGGTGGCGATCGCGAAACATGCCGGAGCCCGCCATGTGGTGATCACGGACGTCAACGACTACCGTCTGGAACTCGCGAAGTCGCTCGGGGCCGATGTGGCGCTCAATGTCACCAAGGGCAGCTTGGATGATGTGCGGAAGCAATTGCGCATCAAGGAGGGTTTTGACGTGGGTCTGGAAATGAGCGGCAACCCGGCCGCCTTCCGCGACATGATCGATGCCATGTGTCACGGCGGCAAGATCGCCATGCTTGGAATTCCCGCCGAGCCGATGGCGATCGATTGGAACAAGGTCATTTTCAACATGCTCACCATCAAGGGGATTTACGGCCGCGAAATGTATGAAACCTGGTATAAGATGAGTGTCATGTTGGACTGCGGTTTGGATATCAAACCGGTGATCACGCATCGCTTCGGTGCCGATGAATTTGAAAAAGGATTCGAAGTCATGCAAACGGGAATGAGCGGCAAGGTCGTTCTCGATTGGACCATTTTTCATTAAAAAATCATGAAAGCCTATACCCTATTCCAGTCCCATTTGACCGCCCAGCTTGATGCCATCCGTGCTGCCGGGACTTACAAGCGCGAGCGCACGCTCACCACTCCGCAAGGGGCGATGGTGGAAACCACGGATGGCAGGCCCGTGCTCAATATGTGTGCCAACAACTACCTCGGGCTCGCGCAGGATCCGCGAATCAAGCAGGCAGCACATGAAGCGCTGGACCAATGGGGATACGGTCTTGCCAGCGTGCGGTTCATTTGCGGAACCCAGCGGGTGCACAAGGATTTGGAGAATAGTCTGACCGATTTCCTCGGCACCGAAGACACCATTCTATACGGCTCATGCTTTGATGCGAACGGCGGCTTGTTTGAAACTGTGTTAGGTCCGGAGGATGCGGTCATCAGCGACGAGCTCAACCACGCGTCGATCATCGACGGGGTGCGGCTGTGCAAGGCGCTGCGCTTCCGTTACAAGAACCGCGACATGGCCGATCTCGAGGCAAGGCTGATCGAAGCCGATGAAAATGGCGCGCGTTTCAAACTGATCGCCACCGACGGCGTGTTCTCAATGGACGGCTTCATCGCCCCGCTGCAGGCCATTTGTGATTTGGCGGACAAATACAACGCCTTGGTGATGGTGGATGATTCCCATGCCGTGGGCTTCATGGGCAAGCAAGGCCGCGGCACTCATGAACATTGCGGGGTGTTGGGACGTATTGATATCATTACCGGCACGCTCGGCAAGGCGCTCGGTGGTGCCAGTGGCGGTTATACCAGCGGTCGGCGCGAAGTCATCGATCTGCTGCGCCAGCGATCACGCCCGTATTTGTTCAGCAACACCCTCGCGCCGGTTATCGCGGGTGCCTCGCTGAAGGCTCTCGAACTGCTGAAGCAATCGACCGGCCTGCGCGACGTTTTGGAGGCGAATACCCGCTATTTCCGCCAGGCGATGACGGAGGCTGGCTTCAATATCGCGCCGGGCGAACACCCCATCGTCCCGGTCATGTTAGGAGATGCGGCGCTCGCCACCCGCTTTGCCGACGCCATGCTGGCCCGGGGAGTCTATGTGATTGGATTCAGTTATCCGGTCGTGCCGCAGGGCAAGGCGCGGATTCGCACCCAGATCAGCTCCGCCCATACGCGGGAAGACCTGGAACGCGCCGTTGCGGCGTTTGTTGATGTGAGACATGAACTCGGAATCCAATGATCAGCATGCGGCGACCACCCGATCTCAGCGGCGCTCACCGTCTTTTGTCAGCAGGCGGATCAAATGAGAACCATACACACAGCGCAAGAACGGGCTGTTTCATAAGAGTCGTAACTGGATGATGGGATCAAGAAAGGATTTGAGCGCGTTTGGTGGCGTATTCTTCGTCAGTGATGAGTTTTTTGCGCCTCAGCTTTTCTAATTCTTTGAGTGCCCCTTCAAGAGTGGTTGATGTTTTGGTTCCATTGGTGGCGATGATGAGGCAAATCAGCCATGTGAGAATGGTCCACCCTAGGAGTAGGTTGACCATAAATAATGTTTCTGCGTGGGGGTGGTTGTGTTTCTTGGCGATTCGCGCTGGTAGCATGTAGATCGACCAGCCGAAGTAGATGAGGCTGCCTAAAGCGCACCATGTAGCCAGCCCAGTTATGACTTCGAGTGTTTTGCTGGGTTGTTCCCAGCCGGTATGGGCTATTTTCCAAAATCCGATGAGGGCAATGATTGTTGATGTGATGGCGAAAATTTTCATTTTCATGGTTTTAGCTTTATAGAGTTATTGGGTGTGTTGCGAGGGATTTTTTGATCAGGGCGGAGGGATTTTTTTGTTTTCCCAGAAGTCGTAGCTTTTGTTGAGCGCTTCTACGAATGAAGTATCGTTCATCTCGGTTTGGTTGTGCGCGCGTAGAATGGACCGTCACTTCACCGGCTTTCGAGTTGCCCCAGTCATTGGGGCTGAATCTGTAAAAAGCAGCAAGCAAGTCGCATTAACGTGCCGTATTGCCCGGATGGAATAATCTTGCCGTGATCGGGTTGAACTTGATAGGCCGTCGGGAGGTGAATTTGATTTGAGGGAATAGATCCAGCCACGCATAGACCAACCACGCACCATGAAACGCACGCAATTTTGTATCACCTGCATCACACTGGGCGTAGCGCTGACCGGTTGTGACAAGCCTCGGCCCCGGCAGGACTCACAGAACGGTCAGAATGAGGCTGTAGGAGCTCAACGAGATACGGTTGTCGCTGCGCGGGTCAGGAAGGAAATCGGTGGAATTCTTGGCAAGTCACCGAACACGATCAAGGCAACGGATCAATTCGTTCGGGATCTTGGTGCGGACTCGCTCGATACCGTGGAGATCGTAATGGCGGTGGAGGATGCGTTCAGCATTTCCATAGCCGATGAGGACGCGGTGAAACTGATCACCGTGGGCGACCTGATCAACTACGTCACCCGATCGCGATAAGTTCAGGAGGGGGACGGTGGGGGAAAACCTTAGAACCGTAAGGTTTCTAAGGTTTTTAAGTGGTACCCCGGCTTGGATTCGAACCAAGGACCAATTGATTAAGAGTCAACTGCTCTACCAACTGAGCTACCGAGGCGTTGCTTGACGTGAAGACCGAAATGGATCGTTTTGCACGGGCGACAGGAGGAGAATTTACCGGACCGGGCGTGAGGGCAATCGGAAAATGCCTGTAGTTGGTGATTTCTGCGGTTTGGTGGGGGCTGCGGTCACAATCCCGCCGGGAACGATTCGGGGGCCTCGTCGGGTTGCCAAGCGGTTGTGCGCTCAAGGGGTTCCACCGCGCGGGTTAGATCGTGGTGAATGACGGCATCGAATTGGTTGGCGAGATTGGCTTCGAAGTAGTGGCTTTGGCGCTCGCTTTCGGGCACATAAACGACGCCGATCGCCCTCTCCAAGTGCGGTTTCCGCATGACTTCGACGGCTGGGTCGTTGCCGGTGAAGTCGAGCCAGAAATCCGGGATGCCGACCTGATGGAAGAGTTTTTCATAACTGCCCTCAAGTCCAGGCACGACCAGTTTGCGTTCGGCCGGCAGGTGCCAACCGGAGGCGGCGGTGACGGTTCCGGTGTAGGTGGTGAAACCAATCAGTCGGCACTGGCCGGGGAATGCTTGGCGTGACAACTGGCCGATGTTCAACTCACCGCGCCAAGACATTTCCGTCGCCCGGGCGTCGCCGATATGGGAATTGTGCGCCCATACGATCACCTTTGAGCTGCCGTTTTGCGTTTGAAGATGGGCGATGAGTTTCACGAGCATTTCCATCATGTGCTCGTCACGAAGGTTCCATGAGGAGACGTAGGACCGATACATTTTCCGGTAGTAGTTCTCGGCGTTTTTGACGAGAATCGCGTTCTGCTCGGCGAAGAAATACTCATCCGCGGCGGATGCTCCATCGAGGGTGAGGTATTCGACTTCTTTGGCGCGAAGGTTGACGAGTTGTTGGATGACTTCATCGCGGCAAGTTTTTCCCTGACCGGAACTGGCGAGTAAGCCGTAGTTCTGTGGATCATGGCCGTAACGGTCGATGCAACCATAGAGAGACCGCGCTTTTGCCGCTTCCGCTGGGTCTCTTGATTCGAGGTAGGCAATGACCTCGTTCATGGACTTGTGCAGGCTGTAAAGATCCAGCCCGTAGAACCCGACCTGATGCGCGCTGGAATAGACGTTTTCGTTGTGGTCCTTGAGCCAACCGACGAAATCGAGCATGTCGGCATTGCGCCACATCCACGACGGGAACCGTTCGAATCCGGCGAGCGCGTCCACGCTGTCGAGATCCCCGGACTCGCCGCGCACGAAGCGG
>CAYRLT010000556.1:0-5046 GCA_964425095.1 uncultured Luteolibacter sp. | reverse complement strand
AAAAAAGTAATAGGTCACGCAATTGAATTGCGCGACGACCTTGCCGGTTTTCGGGTTCTTGAGCGACTGCACGGATTGCAACCGTTTGGTCTTAAAATCAAGGCCCTTGTCCAGCGACAGGGTGACATCACGGGATGAAATGATCGTGTGACCTTGGGCGGGCATGCAACGCTCGGGACGGTGGATCGAGTTGTTCAAATCATGCCCCGAAAGCACAATGGATAGATCGATCCGATCCGGAATAAAATATCCCTCCAGATTCACTTCACCCGGCCGCGCCTTCATGCAGATGGCCTTGGTGAACTCCGTGTCACCCGAGAGCGTTTTGATTTCGTCCTGAGTCGCAGGAGTCTTTTCAAACGACCAGCCATTCGTGGAACCCGGCAGTTCCATTTTCACAGCGGATTCCTCGGTCTTCCCGGCTTGCGGCAAGATATAGATCATGCCCAACGTGCCGGCCATCAATAACGGCAACCACCATGCGTTCCATTTCATAATTTCGGCAAAGTGGGTTGAGATTCAGATTCGCCGCCATCATCCGACCGGGTGACCATCACCCGCCGGACTTGTCGGCTGTTGGCTTTTTTCCATGGCAAGCCACCCTCCAACAGCGAATGAATGGACAGTAGCAGCAACAGCGAGATCGGATAGAAAAGCAACAGACCCGACCAATCGTGCCATGTGTGACGAGCCCATTGAGCATCACCATATTCACCGATGACAAAAATCGACGTCACCCGCAGCCCATTGCCGAAAATGGCCAATGGAAAGGCCGACAGAAACAACAGCACGCGTTTCCACAGCGCCATATCCGCCGCATAAGCCCAGGCACCTGAAATCATCAACAAGGCCATCAACGAACGAATTCCGCTGCACCCCTTGGCGATCTCCAATGGCTCCCAGCCACCGTGAATGGAAGAAATCGCCGTGCCTTGCACCACCGTCTCGACACCAAATAATCCGGCTCCATGGTGCGCCATCGAGGTGGCTAACAATTGAAGCTGGGTCGTCGCCTGTTGAAAACTCGGCAACGGAATCGCCAACCAAAAGAAAAACAAAGGAAACAGCAACATCCGCGCCAGACTCCAACCCCAGAAAAACCATGCCCCCCCCCACAGCAAGATGGGCAGCGCGCCCATGGTCACGCGCGGTTGCAGCGTACGGTAACCGGCCGCATATAAAATCGCCCCGAGAACCACCACCGCCAAACCCCAGCAACTCCCCTGCCCCATGGCAGCCCTCAATCTCTTGGATCGATAAAAAATCAAGCCCGCAATGATCAAGGGAAATAAGGGCCCGTGTTCATAGTCCGTCTCGCCATTCCATGCACTCCAAATCCAACCGAACGCCGATTGCCCGCGGCCCGCGCCATACCGCATCTCAAATCCATAAAACCACACCAACACCAACACGGAAATCGCCAATGGCCCCCAGTAATCCCTACTCCCTAGCTTCTTAGCGGAAAAATTGGAGCCACAAACAGCGGGCGAGAATGAATCTGAGGACATTAAAAAAATGGATTGATCGATTTCCGAGCAAAGTATTGCCGACCGCTCCTCAGCTGTCAACAATCCGCCCGCACGCCTGCATCCCGCCTCATTTCCTCATGAAACTCATCAGTGGATCCGCCCACCGCGCTCTCTCCGAACGCATCGCCCAAAACCTTGGACAACCCCTCGCTGACGTCCAGGTCACCGCCTTTCCCGATGGCGAGACCTTCGTCAAAATCGACGAGAACATCCGTGGTGAGGATATCTTCATTATTCAGCCAAGCTGCCCGCCCACCAATCACAACATCATGGAATTGCTGATCATGGTGGACGCCGCCCGCCGCGCCAGCGCCGAACGCATTACCGCCGTGATACCCTTTTTCGGCTACGCCCGCCAGGATCGGAAAGACCAACCGCGCGTCCCCATCACCGCCAAACTCGTCGCCAACCTACTCACTTCAGCCGGCGTCAACCGCGTCCTCACCATGGACTTGCACGCCCCCCAAATCCAAGGGTTCTTCGATATTCCCGTCGATCACCTCTACGCAAAATCCGTTCTCATCAGCTACCTCCGCGAACGCCACCCGGATAGCTCTAACCTGACCGTCGTCTCACCCGACGTCGGCGGTGTCAAAATGGCCCGCGCTTACGCCGACGCCCTCGGAGCCGAGCTCGCCATCGTTGCCAAACACCGCGTCAACGCCACCCGCGTCGAGGCCATGAACGTCATCGGTGAAGTCGAGGGCCGCGATGTCCTCCTCGTCGATGACATGACCGAAACCGCCGGCACCCTCATGGCCGCCGCGGAAATCCTCCGCAAACACGGAGCCAAGCGGATTTTTGCCGGTGTCTCCCACGCTATCCTCGGCGAACTCGCCCACCAACGGATCCGCGACTCGGAAATCGAGGAAGTCATCACCACCGATTCCGTACCCCAAGCCGCCGGCCCGAAAGTCCAAGTTGTCGGCATCGCGCCGCTGCTCGGCGAGGCAATCCGCCGGATTCACTGCGGTCAATCGATCACCACTCTATTCTCCCTCTGAGCCCTCATGCGGATAATCCGCACTCAAAGTGAACAATTTTTTGACAAGCGGCGATCATGCCGCTACACAGCGCCCCCCGCGCTGGGTTTCGTAAATTTCCAACGCTTCATTTCAAACACAACGCCCTCTCCGTCATGGCCAAGAAGACATCACTCAAAGCAGAAACGCGCGCCCGCACCGGTTCCGGCCGCCTCAATCAAATGCGCCGCGAAGGCTGGTTGCCCTCCGTAATCTACGGAAAAGGTGCCGAAACCCTGAATCTCAAGGTGAACGCCAAGTCGTTCAATGATGTTCTCGCCCACAGCAGCTCGGAAAACATCATCGTCAATCTCGAGATCGCCGGCGAAGGCACTCGCATGGCCTTCCTCCAAGCCGTCCAACACGAACCACTCTCCGGCTCCGTCTTGCACGTCGACTTCCGCGCCATCGACGAAAATACCGAAATCACCGCCCACATCCCAGCCCTGCTCATCGGCGATGCTCCCGGAGTTAAGGCCGGCGGTGTGATCGAACAATACGTCCACGCCATCGAAATCATCTGCCTTCCCAACGACCTTCCCGAAATCATCGAGATCGACGTGACCAACCTCCAACTCAGCGATTCACTCCACCTCGGCGAAATCAAATACCCGAAGGGCGTGCGCCCGACTCATGCCGCCGACGTCGTCGTCGTCCACATCGGTCGTGCCGGTTCCGGTGCTGATCTCGAAGCCGCCGCAGCCACCGCCTAATCCGCAGCCAACGCATTTCTCAAATCGCCCGGGCCGCTCACCAGCGCCCCGGGCGTTTTTGCGAAAGCCCCTCCGGAGCGGCGGAACGTGTCCGCCGTGCCCATGAAAAGCTAATGAAACGAGCAAAGCGCTTCCCATTGCCCCCCATGGTCAAGTCTTCTGTCTTTCTCTTCGACCTTTAGACCGCGCAGCGTCTTCCTCTTCGTCTTGTGTCTTGTGTCTCGCAGTCTTGTGTCTTTCTCTTCCACCCATGACCTTCAAACTCATCGTCGGCCTCGGTAACCCCGGACGGCAATATGAAGACACCCGCCACAACATCGGGTTCATGGTGGTGGATCGCATGGCAGCGGCAGCCGCCGTGCCGCTTCAATCCACGCCCAAATGGCAATGCCACTTGGCCAAACTTCCCGACGACGGCACCTTGTTGGTCAAACCGCAAACTTTTATGAATTTGAGCGGTCGCGCTATCCGCCAAATCCTCGCATTTCACAAGTGGGCGCCAGAGCAAATGCTCGTCATCTACGACGATGCCGCCCTGCCGCTTGGAACCCTGCGTTTCCGCGAAAAAGGCTCCGCTGGAGGCCACAATGGCATCAAATCCATCATCGAACACCTCGGCAGCGATGTCTTCCCGCGCCTCAAAATCGGCATCGGCAGCAGCCAACCGGGCAACATGGTCGGCCACGTATTAGGCAAGTTTTCACCCGACGAACGCCCACTTCTTGAAAACACGCTTGCCACGGCTCATGAAGCCGTGCAGCTTGCGCGCTCCCAAGGAATCGCCACTGCGGCGAACCAATATCACACTCGCACACCACTACCCCAACCTCAATCCGATGAGTCGCAAATACCAAGGCCTGATCATCCTTAATACCAAATCCCTCGAAGGCAGCGTTGACGATCTCGTCTCCTCCGTCTCCAAAGAGCTCGAAGCCGAAGGCGCCAAGATCGACAAGGTCGCCCAACTCGGTCGCCGTCAGTTCGCCTACGCATCACGCCACCTCGAAGCCGGCCACTATGTAAACTACACGTTTCAAGGTGCTGCTGACATCATCAGCAAAATCCAAGGCCGCCTCCGTCTCAACGGTCACGTGCATCTCCAGCACTTCCAACGCATCTCCTGAGCTGAAATTGTTCGCAAGAACAGTTTTTAATGCTTGTCACTAACCGGAAATTCCTGCAACTTCTCCATTGATATGGCCAATCTAAACAAAGTCATGCTGATCGGAAACCTGACCCGGGATCCGGAATTGCGCTACACTCCCAAGGGAACCGCTGTGGCGGATATCTCACTCGCCATCAACCGCGTTTGGAATAACGACCAAGGCCAGAAACAAGAGGAAACCACTTTTGTTGATGTCACCCTCTGGGGCCGCCAAGCCGAACTCGCCCAGCAATACCTGGGCAAGGGACGCAGCGCCTACATCGAAGGACGTCTCCAAATGGACACCTGGGATGATAAAGAAACCGGTAAGAAGCGCAGCAAACTCAAAGTCATCGGTGAAACCCTCCAATTCATGCCCGACGGCAAAGGCAGTAATGCTGGCGGCGGTGGTGGTGGCGGCAATGCCGGCAACGGTGGCCAACAAGCCTCCCGCGCCCCACAACAACAAAGCTCACGCCCACCTCAAGGCGCATCCGCAGCCCCAGCCGACGACTTCCAAGAAGAAGACGAAATCCCATTCTGATTCCCCTTCCTGATTTCCCAAAAAAGCGGGACCGCTCCAGCGGTCCCGCTTTTTTTATCCCGGTAGGGCGGATCCGGCCCGGTCCGCCCACTTT
>CAYRLT010000555.1:0-14056 GCA_964425095.1 uncultured Luteolibacter sp. | reverse complement strand
GTTGCCCGCAAGAACCCGCTGCTCCGACGAGCTTTAAAGGGGCCCATTCTCGCAGCGGAACCTTGCGGGCAACTTTCCTAAACGAGATCATCAATTCGATCGCCAAAAACGGTATTACCCACTAGATTCTCGATTGTCCCTCAATTGAACTTTGTTCATGAAGGCATAACCGATATTCTGGATGCGATCGCGCCAGAATCTCAATCTGGGGAAGAGACCGGCCTCCGTGTTTGCTGCATTCCGGCTAGAGCAAATCGCGATCAACTGGCGGGCGAGATGCTTGCGCAAGTGTTGAGACAGAATGGGCATACCGCGCAATGCACCGGAGTCCAAATGCCTTTGGGTGAACTGTTGGCCCAGGTGAAGAATATGAAATCAAATGCAGTATGCATATCAGCCGTCGCGCCCACCACCCTGATTCATGCCCGATATCTCTGCGCGAAATTGCGTGCTCATGCAGCCGATTTGACGATCATGGTCGGCCTCTGGGGCCGGGCGGGACTAACGCCGGAGATGATGGAAAGCATGCGGGCCTCCGGAGCCGATGAAATAGTTACCACTCTGGCCGAAGCAATCAACCGAGTGACAATCCTTGACAACCCTAATAAGGAATAAATTTCCAATAGAGATGAAAATGATTCGATGGACAGGCGAACAGGAGATTTGTGTTGCGACCTGCATGCCGATAGAACATCGTGCACAGGTTGCATCGGTAGGTTCCGGTGACGGATCATCACGCCGGACGGACTGCCACCGCAAATAGCCATATGGAAAAGACCCCCCTGCCGCCCCGCCTGCTCAAAAAGCCCGCTTCTGTGGCACCGAAGGAAACTCCCGCTCCGCATCCGGTCGCTTCTTTTCCGATCGTCGGGATTGGCGCGTCCGCAGGAGGATTTGAGGCGCTCGATCAGTTCTTAGGGCATGTCCCGGATGGGTGCGGAATGGCATTTGTGATCGTCCAGCATCTGGATCCCACGCGCAAAGGGCTAATGGCCGAGTTGCTCCAGCGCAGTACCCGCATGAAAGTGGTGCAAGTCAAGGATCGGACGCGGGTAAGCCCGGACCGCGTCTATGTGATTCCGCCAAACAAGGATATGTCCATCCTTCACGGAGTTTTACATTTGTTCGAACCTTCGGCTAAACGCGGCCTGCGTCTGCCAATCGATTTTTTCCTGTGCTCACTGGCACTGGACCAGCAACAGCAAAGTATCGGCGTCGTCCTATCAGGTATGGGGTCCGACGGCACTCTGGGCCTGCGGGACATCAAGGAGAAGGGCGGCCTAGTATTGGTCAGGAGCCGTCCTCAGCGAAATTCGATAGCATGCCGCGCAGTGCGATCGACGCGGGACTGGCCGACATCGTCGCTCCCGTGGAGGACTTGCCGAGTCGTATCCTCACCTGCCTGGAGCGAGCGACGCATGCGGCGACCCCCGAGGCGGCGGTTGACGCAAAGATGCGTGGCGCTCTTGAAAAAGTTCTCATCCTGCTGCGCACCCGGACCGGGCACGATTTTTCTTATTATAAGAAAAATACGCTCTATCGTCGCGTCGAACGTCGCATGGGCATCCACCAGATCGACCGGATCGCATTGTATGTGCGGTTCCTGCATGATAATCCGGATGAGCTGGATCTACTCTTCAAGGAGTTCCTTATTGGCGTAACCGGTTTTTTCCGTGATCCTTCCGCTTGGCAGTTGTTGCGCGACAAGACACTTCCCGCGTTACTTGCCGCTCATCCGGCGAGCTTGGTGAGAGCCTGGGTCGCCGGCTGCTCGACCGGTGAAGAGGCCTACACTCTAGCCATTGTGTTCAGGGAAGTGATGGAAAAAATCCGGCCGAAGAAGAATTTCAAACTCCAGATTTTTGCCACGGATCTTGACCGGGATGCGATCGATAAAGCCCGCCAGGGTGTCTTTCCCGAGAATATATCAGCCGACGTCTCGCCTGAACAATTGCGCCGCTACTTCACGAAGGAGGACGGCAGCTATCGAGTGCGCACCGAGATCCGGGAAATGGTGATATTTTCCCCGCACAGCCTCATCATGGATCCTCCTTTCACCAAGTTGGATCTGTTGAGTTGCCGAAATCTGTTGATCTATCTGGCACCGGAGATGCAGAAGAAGCTCTTTCCGCTATTCCATTACAGTCTCAACCACGGTGGAATTCTGTTTCTCGGGAATGCGGAAACAGTCGGTCTTTTCACCGATCTGTTCGCCACCATCAGTGGCAAATCCAGAATCTTCCGGCGGACCGAGTGTGCCATGCGGATGGACCCCATTGAGTTTCCATCCTCCTTCGCTCCAGCCTTATCCTCGACCACCGAAACGCGTCCGGCACAGAAGCCCTATCTCAATCTTCAGACGCAGGCGGAGCAATTGGTATTGAGGCGCTACGCCCCACCCACTGTGCTGGTCGATGAACAAGGAAATATTCTCCATATCAGCGGCCGAACCGGCAAATACCTGGAACCGGCTGTCGGCAAAGCAAATCTCAATATCTTCGCCATGGCTCGCGAAGGATTGCGCTACGAGCTAACAGACGCGTTTCAAAAAGCCCTGCGCCACAAAGGTCCGATTACGGTGAAGGGCCTTAAAATAGGCACCACCGACGGACGTCACTTCGCGAACATCACCGTTGAAAAGCTCACTGAAACAGAGCCACTTGCGGGATTGGTGACGATTGTGTTTTCGGAAATCACCACACCGGTGGAAACGAAGTTGCCGGGGCGTATGGGGAAAAAAACCGCGGGTGACCAGCGCTTGGTGGAGGCTGAGCGTGAGCTGCACCATGCCCGGGCGGAGTTGCAGAACACGCGCGAGCAAATGCAGACTTCTCAAGAGGAACTCAAGTCCAGCAATGAGGAAATGCAGTCCACCAACGAGGAAATGCAGTCCACCAACGAGGAGCTTACCACCTCCAAAGAGGAAATGCAGTCGTTGAACGAAGAGCTGCAAACGGTGAACTCCGAGCTGCAAGCCAAACTCGATGAGCTCTCCCGATCTAACAATGACATGAAGAACCTGCTCAACAGCACGGATGTCGCAACACTTTTTCTCGACAACGACCTCAAAATCCGCCGCTTCACGACCCAGGCCACCAAGATCATCAAACTCATCCCGGGCGATATTGGTCGCCCCATCACCGATCTTTCGTCCCAATTGTTATATCCAGGCATGTTGGATGATGCTCGCGAGGTGCTACGGAAGTTGGGATTCATCGAAAAACCCATCAGCACACAAGACGGCAGTTGGTTCACAGTACGCATCATGCCTTACCGGACGCTGGACGACCGCATCGACGGCGTGGTCATCACATTCTGGGACATCAGTGCGGCAAAGACGCTGGAAGGTAAGTTGCAGAACATGCAGATCACCCTTGAGACCCGCCTCGCCGGTAAGTGCGCAAAACTGGACAAGGCCAGGGTTGACTTGAAGGCCGAGCGTAAACGCACTCGCAAAAGTGGCACCATGCCTCCGGGAAACGCCGAGACCTAACCGATCACCTCATGCCGAAAAAAACCATAATGCCGCATTCCGCCGGAACTTCCGTCGGGTTGCGCCGCCGCGCCCAAAGGCGTGTCGGAAAGCATGATGCGGATTTTCCGACAATCCATGCGGAAGCAGATGTCAAGCGATTGCTCCACGAGTTGGAGGTCCACCAAATCGAGTTGGAAATGCAGAATTCCGAACTCCGAGCCGCGCGGGATGAAACGGAAGCGTTGCTGGAGAAATACAGCAATCTCTATGATTTCGCGCCTGTCGGCTACTTCACCCTGGCCGCCGACGGCATGATCCGTTTGGCGAATCTCACGGGCTCCACATTGGTCCGCGTTGCGCGCTCAAAGCTGGTGGGCCGATCGTTTGCGATGCTCGTTTCCTCGGAATATCGAGCCGAATTCAAGATCTTTCTCAAACAGGTCTTCGCGAGCGAGACCAAACAATCCGGTGACTTCATCATTGTAGGCGGTAACTTGACGCCCCGCTTCGTCAGTATTGAGGCCCAGCGATCATCCAACGAATCGGAATGCAGCATTCTGGTGATGGACGTCACCGAGCGCACGCGCGGGGAGAATCAAATGCGAGTCTCCGAGCTTCGCTATCGCCGCCTCTTCGAAGCCGCTCATGATGGGGTTCTTTTGCTAGATCCCGGCACCTGCAAAATCACGGATTCCAACCCGTTCATGACGCTGCTGCTTGGATATCCGCGCGATCAGTTGATCGGAAAGGAATTGTATGAAATCGGTTTGCTCAAGGACAAGACGGCGAGTCGGGAGATGTTCCGTAAGTTAAAACGAAGTTACGAAGTGCGTTACGAGGATCTCCCGTTAAAATGTCAGGGGGGGCGCCATCAGGAGGTCGAAGTCGTAGCCAATCTCTATCAGGAAGGCGACCACTCCGTCATCCAGTGCAACATCCGGGACATTACCGCGCGTAAGCTGATGGAGGAAATCACACTTCGGAACGAGACGCTTATTTCCGCGCTGATTGAACAGGCTCCGGTCGGAGTTTACGTGGTGGACGTCAATTTCCGGCTGCAGCAGGCGAATCCCATGGCGATGCCGGTTTTCCAGAATATCCAGCCACTGATTGGTCGTGATTTTTCCGAGATCATGCGCACGGTCTGGCCGCGGCAGTCGGCGGATCGAATCATTCGCCGTTTTCAGCACACGTTAAAAACCGGGGAATCCTATCAAACTCCCAGATTTACAGGGTGGCGTAAAGATATGAGGGTTAGAGAGATTTATGAATGGCAAATCCAGAGAGTTACTCTGCCCGCCGGTGAATACGGAGTGGTTTGCTTTTTCAATAACATCACCGAGCGCATCCGGGCCGAGGCCGCTCAGCGCCGCCTTGACGCGATCACCGCCACGAATCTAAAACTAAAGCAGGAAATCGTGACACGTTTGGTCGTGGAGAAGAATCTGCTGGCCACTCGTGTTCAGCAAAGCCAACTTCTGAAACAATCACGCCTTCAGCAGAAACAATTACGCGACCTGTCACATGGCATGCTGCACGCGCAGGAAGAGGATCGGAAGAAAATCAGCCGCGAGTTGCATGATGTCATCGCTCAGACGCTGGTGGGTATCAACGTTCATCTCTCCGCCTTGATTGATGGAGCAGCGGCCGACCCGGCAAGCATCGATCAGCAGATTTCCCGCACCCAAACGTTAGTGGAAAGCGGGGTGGATATTGTCCATCAATTCGCCCGCAGCCTGCGCCCGACCATGCTCGACGATCTCGGGTTGATCCCGGCGCTCAAAACCTTCATGCAGGGACTCATGGAGGAAACTAGTATTCGCGTCAGTCTCACGGCCTTCGCGAAAGTTGAAAAATCGAGCGATGCCGTGCGAACGGCGCTCTATCGGATTGCTCAGGAGGCGCTCACCAACGTGGCCCGCCATTCCAATGCCAGCCATGCGGACGTATGCATTGAGTCCCTCGAAGGCAAGGTCTGCATGACGATCAAGGACAACGGGCAGGGCTTTGACGTGAATGGAACAACGGGGCACAAAAAGAGCACTCGTCTCGGGCTTATTGGCATGAGAGAACGAATCGAGATGCTCGGCGGCACCTTCCTTGTGACATCCATCCCTGGACAGTCCACCACCGTTCACGTGGAGATCCCCGCTGTAAAGAGAGCGGGCAAGCGGAAACCGCGCTTAGATTAAAACGCAGAAAGGTGCCTGGGGTGAAACCGCAGGCACCTTTCGAAATCAGATCGTCAATCTCACTTGTCCAGACCCGCAAATCCATCCAGGGACTTCGGAATAAGCACTTCTCCGATGGAGTGCATGACACCGTTGCTAGCGGCCACATCCGCACTGAAGACCTTGGATCCGCCGACCTCGATCTTGTCGGACTCAACATTGATCTTCACTTTTTCGCCGTTCATGGTTTTCACATCGCCTTTCTTAAGATCTGCAGCAAGCACCTTACCAGCGACGACGTGATAGAGCAGCAGCGAGCGGAGCTTCTCCTTGTTTTCAGGAAGCATAAGTTTGGTAAGCACCTCGGCGGGCACTTTGCCAAAGGCCTCGTCGGTTGGCGCGAAAATTGTGAATTCACCCTTGTTTCCAAGAGTGGTGTCGAGTCCTGCCGCTTTCAGGGCCTTGGTAAGAGTGGAGAACGTGGCGCTATCGGCGATCATCGCGGTAAGCGTGCCGGGTTGCACGGTTGCCACCTCTTCCATCTTGGGTTTTTCGGCCACGGCGTCCTTGGCAAGTGCGTTGGGTCCGGCGGCGGCGATGGAAATCACGATAATGGCCTGGGTCAGATGTGTCTTTTTCATAGTATGTGTTGTTGATGAGGCTTGGTCTAGTTGCCAACCCTTACACACTTACAATGCCATTCCCTACATGGTATTGCCATGGGGTGAAACCCGACATTCTTCAGCAGCTCATTCCTTTTCTCCACAGAGCAGGCTATCTGAGACTGCTTTTCAATCTGATCACTCGTTCCCGGCTTCTTTCATGGGAGGGACCGAGATCGGCGGAGTGGTAGCGGTGCTGCGGGCAGGAGGTGTTGCTATCATGCCGCCAGGGAGTTGTTGCATGAAACCATTGCCCGTTCCCGCTGCAGGCGGCGGGGTGGGTGCGGTGATGAGTTGTGCGCGTTCTTTTAACAAAGGATCGATAGTGGACTTGCTGACCTCGAAGGTGCGGCCAATGAACAGCTTCGCCTTATTGAGTTTTTCGGTGAGTGTTTTGACCCTTTGGGTGAAGGCTTCATCCTTGGCTTTCGCATTCTCGGGTGTTTCGCTCTCTTCTTTTTTACGCTCTTTCGGCAACTCGGCTGCGACGGTTACGCTCATGAGCAGCTTGTCTTCAGCGCCCTTCACGGGAGTGATGGTTAGGCTATAGGTGAATCCTTCGAAGGTCTCGATGGTTGCGTCGCGCTTGCCCTCGGTGGCGCTGTGTTCGGCGACTTTTTCGGCGGGAACGACATCGTCGAAGCGGGCATAAGAGAACAGGCTCTTAAGAGGCGTGGTGGCGGTGGTGTCCAATACCTCGCTGGGGGCGGCACCATCGAGTTTGAACTCCGCTTCCTCGGTCTCGCGGGTGAGTTTCCATGCGGTCTCGCTTTTATCCTTCTGACTGAGGGTGATCGCTTTGATTTTCTCAGGGCTGATAAAATCATCCGCGAGCCAACGGGCGGCCTCGGTGCTCACTGCAGGGAACATTTCACTGATGGCATAAAACCCGGATTCATCGGCATGATTGCGGATGTAGCGACCGACCGACGTGGCCCCGCCCATCGGGCCGGCGTCGGCGCCGCTCTCGATATTCTTGCCGAGCGATACCTTGGCGAGTGGTTTGCCAGCAGAATCCCTGAAGGTGGCGCTTAGGCCGTGCTCTGTAGGATTGGAGGAATCCTCATCCATGCCGAAGCGCGGGGCGAATGACGGACCGGCCTCCATGCCGCGGGTGACTTTCAACTCGGAAAGAGTGCGGATGAATTCGTTCACGGATGTGGCATTGGCCGGGTAATCATCGCGCTCGGCGACGACCCAGGTGCCATCTTTTTTGGTGAGCATCACAGACTCGGCAGGCCCTTGGATTTCCACGGTGCTGACATCTGCGGCAGGAAAAGACTCGAAGAGTGATTGCCCCGCAGCACAGTTGGTGGCGCTTTTCGAAGTGTCTTTTTGCGTGAGTTTCACGGCGGTCACGGCCGCGCCAAGAGCGATGGCGATGACCCAGAGAATGATAACCTGACGTTTGTTCATGTTAGGAAGGATTTGAGAGTTGGGTGTTGAGATTTAAATCCGGATCAGCGGGCGCGGGTTGAGCGGCGGCGCTGGATGAAGAGTATGAGTCCGAAGAGTATCACCAGGGCCGGCATCAGCGCGACGTTGAGCAAGGTGATCTTGCCGGCGAGCTTGTCTTTCTGGCGGCGGAGGTCTTTTTCCTGTTCGCGAATGAGCTTGGCGTATTCGACTTGTTCCTTGCGCAGTTTGCCGATTTCCGCCTCCTGTTCGGGTGATAGGTAGAGCTCGTTGCCGCGCGCTTTCTGGGATTGGAGGTCGTTGAGTTTTTGTTGGGCGGCTTTTTGCTTTGCCTGAAACTCCTCGATTTTGCTGCCGACCTGTTGGTTGAAATCCGCTTCCATTTTCTGGACCACGGTGAACGGGCGACGGATTGCCGAGCGGGAACGCGAACCGATAAGGTGCTTCGAACCGACGGCCTGATCGAGCATGTTGAAAAGCAGCGATGCGTTGCCTCCGCGTGGCGTGGCCATTTGCATGCCACCGATGTTCTGCACATTGTATGCAATGGCATCGTAGAAGGCATCCACATCCGCAATGAGGAACACGTTGCCTTGGCTAGTGGATTCCTTGAGCGCTGCCGGCTTGGGCTCATCCTTCTTATCTTTGTTTTTATCATCAGCAGCCGGAGCCGCCTCCTCGCTAGCGGCTTTCGGCTTGCCATTCGGGAAGGCGGTTTTGAACATGCCGGATAGATGGGTGACCAGATCATACGCCGTGCCGGATGAACGGAATGACGTGCTGAGGGTCGGATCAAATCGCGAGGCCCTCATGGAATCGACAAAGCCTGCGCCTGTGGTGGACTTGATGAGCGTATTGCATGTCACGCCATCCGTGCCGGTCCGGATAAACGCACCGGGGATGAAGAAGGTGGTCGATTCAATATCCTTGGTGATGACGTTGTCGGATTGCGGCATCTGGCTCTTCGGCAGTGTCAGCACGCAGGGGCTTGAGTATTCCTGACTGACGGGCGTAGCGAGCGATGGATCCGCGAGGGCTTTTACCGATTCAAAGGAGACGCCCCATGCGCCGAGCAGCGTGGGCAGAGTGGAGGTGGTGGGCACGCCGGGCATGCCCATCATTGGATTTCCGCCGCCGCCGGCTTCAGCGGCCTTTGAAAACGCATCGAGGCAGGCCACCACGGTGCCGCCGCCAAGCAGATACTGATCGATGGCGAACTCGGCTTCCGGACTGATGCCGGCGGGATGGAACAGTAACAGGACTTTCAATTCCTTCGGATCGAGAGTGGGCGAGTCCATTGGCACATCCACCACATCAAACGACTGCTTGAGTTGCTGATAGAATACCCATGGCTGCGTGGGCCGCTGGCCCTGCATCATGGCCGGACTGCCCTTGAGGTCGAGGGCGGACATGATGCCGACCTTCGGTTTCACGGGTATGGTCACTTCGGCGATGGCCTTGGACAACTGGTATTCCAGCATGGTCTCATCCTGTGGGTTGAGGAATGGGATGATGCGGGTCTTATCGAGGCAGGAGATGGCCAATCCGAAGTAGAGGTTTTGATCATCCATGCGCTGACCGCTGATGCCATCGAGATTGGCGGAGTCCTCGGCATCGGTGTCGGGCTGAGGGTCGAGGTTTTCGATCCGGAGTTTGCCCTTGGAGAGCGATGCGTATTCCTTGACCAGGTCATCGACACGGCGCATGTGAAGTTTGATTTGCTCCGGCATGTAGTCGGTGCTACGAGACGCATAGTAGCGGATGACGACTTTTGTATCCAACTCGCCGAGGATGGCGCGGGTGCCGTCCGATAACGTGTGGATTTGTTTCTCGGTGAAGTCCGCGCCGCGGTTGCCGATGGGCGTGAGGGTGACGAGCCAGTTCGCGAGCACGGCGATTGCGAGGAGCGCGGCGACTCCGAAGGCCGCACGGGTGACGGGATGTGTGATTTTCATGGGTAAAAGCTGAAATTCTGAAATGGGTGGGACTGAAAACTTGAGATGGGAGAGACCGAAGGATGATTTCAGCGGCTCAGCATTTGTTTTATCAGGCCCGCTTGGCGGAAAGGATGGCGCTGGTTCCTAGCAGGCAGACGAAGATGAACGAGGCGAACCAGACGAGATCCTGCATGCGGAACAAGCCACGGTTGAGCGAGCGGAAATGATCCCAGACGCCGAAGGAAATAATCGCCTCCACGGCGGTCGGCGAGGTGGCCTTGGCGAGCTCGCGGGTGAAATCATCATAGCCGCACAGCACCATGGTGACGCAGATGGCGACGGAAACAATCAGGCAGACGACCTGGTCCCGGGTGCAGGCGGAGACGAGCATGGTGATGGCGAGGAAGGTGCAACAGACGAGGAAACTGCCGAGGTAGCCGGCAAGGATTGCCCCATTGTCGGGATCGCCGAGGTAGTTCACGGTGATGATGATCGGGAAGGTGAGCAGCAGGGCGACAAGCCAGACGGTGGCGGCGGCAAGGAATTTCCCGACGATGGCGCTCCAGGTTGACACCGGGAAGGTGCCGAGCAATTCGATCGTGCCGGTGCGTTGTTCGTCAGCCCAGAGTTTCATGCCCACGGCGGGTGCCAGCAGCATGAAGATCCAAGGATGCCAGAAAAAGAAGGTCCACTCGAGCGAGGCATCGCCGACTCGCATGAAACTTCCGAAACTGAACGTCAGCCCCATCGAGAGGGCGAGGAAGATGACGATGATCGCGTAAGCCGTGGGCTGGGCGAAGTAGCTGGTGAGCTCCCGTTTATAGATGGTTAGAGATGACATGATGGTAGATGCTGAAATGCTGAAAAACTGAGAAGCTGAAATCAGAACATGAAGAAGAACGAAGATCTTGTCTCAGCGTTTCCGTATTTCAGATTTTCAGGATTTATTCTTAGGCGGCTTCTTCGGTGTCGCGGGTGGTGAGGCTGCGGAACAGGTCGGTGAGGGAGCCGGAGCCGGATTGCGCATGGAGCTCGGCCGGGGTGCCGTCGGCGACGATTTTTCCGCGGTCCACGATGACGGCGCGGGTGCAGGCGGCATCGACTTCCTCTAGAATGTGGGTGGAAAAGAGGATAGCTTTGTCCTTGCCGAGGCGTTTGATGAGTTGGCGGACCTCGTATTTCTGGTTTGGATCGAGGCCGTCGGTGGGTTCGTCGAGAATGAGGACCTCGGGATCGTGGAGCAGGGCTTGGGCGAGGCAGGTGCGATGGCGGTAGCCTTTCGATAGGGTATCGATCGATTGCTTGGCGACGCTGGTGAGGAAGCAGGTTTCGATGGCGCGCTCGACAGCGTCATTTCTGTCAGAGCCGGATAGGCCGCGGATGCTGGCGCAGAATTTCAGGAAACCGATGACCGTCATGTCGAGATAAAGCGGGGCGGATTCCGGCAGGTAGCCGACTTTGGTTTTGGCGGCCATCGGATTGTCGATCACCGAGATTCCGCAGACCTTGGCGTCGCCGGAGGTGGGTGGCAGGAAACCGGTGATCATGCGCATCGTGGTCGATTTTCCGGCTCCATTGGGCCCGAGGAACCCGAGGACTTCGCCTTTTTTGACGGTGAACGAGAGATCGTCCACGGCGACTTTTGATCCGAATTGTTTGGTGAGGTTTTCGACTTCGATCATGGGATGAAATTACGAGTGGGGTTCGCTGCCAGAAAGCGACGTGGGCGGAGGTTCTTGTTTAGGGAAAAATGCCACAAGGAAAATTAGTGGTCGGAGCGGACTCGATGACCATTGGCCCCGCCCATCCAGGCACTTGCTCTTGATGAGCCCGCCGCGGAGTTCATCCGCTTTTCGCCAAAGGCTCTAACCGACTTGCAACGCGGCGTGGCGTGTGTATGGATTCCTGAGAATGTCAGCCATCCACCTTCCCGAACGCTGCGGCGTGATGTTGTTGCCGGACTGCTCCTTGTTTCCGCATGGCGGGCTGCCCTTGCACATCTACGAGCCGAGGTATCGGAAAATGCTCGAGGACGCACTCGAGGGTGATTGCATTTTCGCGGTGGGGCGCTTGCTCGGTGACGACCAGACCGATCCCGCGGTCTGCGTGGCCGAGGTGGGCACGATCGGTTTGGTGCGCGCCTCGCGCGAGAGTGAAGACGGCACTTCGCAATTGCTGCTGCATGGCGTGATGCGCGTGCGTTTCACCGAGTGGCATGATGATCATGACTATCCGTATGCCAGCATCGAGCCGGTGATTTCGGTTTTCACACCGGAAAATCAATCCATAGCGGCCATGAAAACGCTGCGTGGAGCTGTGGAGGACGCTATTCGTTCTTTACCGGACGAGGTACAAGCGGGCGTGTTTTCGCTGATAGACCGGGCGGAGGATCCGGCACTGATGACGGACATCGTCAGCCAGCAATTCATCCATGAGCCGGATCTCCGGCAGCTATTGCTGGAGATGGAGTCGGTGGGCGCGCGGATTCCCTTGATCTGCGAATTTCTCAGGAAAGTCAGTAGTGCCGCGGAGAATTGAGCCCGGCAGACGGCTCAAGGATTCCCGGAAATAACTTTAAGAACATCCGCCGCTTGCTGCTCGGTCGATGCGGCGAGATCCCGCCAGACGAGTTTCCCATCCTTGAAAAGAAACGCCTGTCGCTTGGCAAAACCCAAGGTCTTGGGGACCCCGAACGCCGTCACGACGACGCCGTCTTCATCGGCAAGAAGATCAAAGGGCAGCTGGTATTTATCCTTGAAGGCCTTCTGCGCTTTCACGGAGTCCATGCTCACGCCGAGGGTTTTGACGCCCTTTTCAGTGAAGACCGCGTAGGAATCGCGGAGACTGCACGCCTGCTTGGTGCAGCCGGGGGTGTCGGATTTTGGATAAAAATAAACGAGCAGGTAACCGGTTGCACCGGTTGCGGCGACATTCACCGTCACGTCATTCTGGTTTTTTTGCGCCACCGCCGGGATGGCAGCACCCACGACCAGTGGCTCGGCGGAGGCGTGGGCGGTGAAAACCCCGGTGGTGATCGCGCTCAGGATTTTGGTGATGGTTGACATGGGTCGCGACATTCGCACTGGAATCCCATATGGCAAGCGGACATCCGCCCAGGGCCGACGTATCTAAATTTTCTTAGCCACAAAAAGGCGCAAAACGGGCGCAAAATCCCGATTGGGTATCTAAATCCGCACACCGGAGGGTCATTTCGAGTGGCGATGCGTGGCGGTTTGCAACAAACCGGGAATCATCGACCTCAGGTTTTTTGCTTTTGCGTATTTTCGCGTATTTTTGCGGCTGGAAAATCACCGCCTGAATTTGATGCGTCGGCCCTGGACATCCGCGAATCGCGAAATATCCATCGGAGGACTTGAAATGCACGTCATCTCGCGCCAAACGAGGCACGTGACTCAGGCATTTATTCTCGGAGCCGGACTCGGAACCCGCTTGCGCCCGTTGACCGACCGGCTGCCGAAACCGCTCGTTCCGTTGTTCCACCAATCCCTTGCCGAGCGGGCGATGGCCGCCTGTGCGCAGGCCGGAGCCTCGCGGTTCGCCATCAACACCCACCATCTGCCCGAAGCTTGGAATGATTTCGCGACGCGCATCGGCAGCCCGCCACGCGATCTCACCTTTTTCCACGAACCTATCCTCCTGGAAACCGGCGGCGGTCTCAAAAACATCACGACATGGATCGGCGGGATGCCGCTCCTCGTCCACAACGGTGATATTTTCTCCACGCTCCCACTCGAGAAACTCATCGCCGCCCATGAAGCATCCGGCCTGCCAGTGACGCTCGCGCTCCGCTCCCAAGGCGAGGCGAAGCATATCGCGCTCGACGGTTCCATGACGCAAGTCATCGACATCCGCCGCCTCCTAGGCCGTGCCGACGGCACGCATGTGTTTTCCGGCATTTATTGCGTAAATCCCAGCTTTCTCGACCTGCTGCCCGCAGCCCAAAAGGTCTCGATCATTCCGGCATTCCTCGAATTGGCCCGCAACGCCCAACTCGGAGCCGTGGTGCTCGATGACGGCGTTTGGCTCGATCTGGGCGACCGCAATTCCTACCTGCAAGCCCACCGTGAACTCAATCTCGGCCCCGCAGTCCATCCTCTCGCGGACGTCCAAACCGGCGCCATCGTCGAAAATTCTGTCATCGGACCCGGAGCGGTCATCGCCTCCGGAGCCATCGTCAGAAACTCCGTAGTCTGGCCCGGCGGCCGCGTTTTGAGCCCCGCAAACCTTGATCGTTGCATCGTTTGCTCGGGAAATCCGGTCACTGGCTCCCATCAAAATGCCGATCTTTAACGCCGAATCCACCCGCCGCGCGGATTTCTCGAAACCATTTTTTCACTTGCGGCACGGCCGAACGGGCGGTCCACTCCTCGGAGT
>CAYRLT010000554.1:0-6595 GCA_964425095.1 uncultured Luteolibacter sp. | reverse complement strand
AGGCGATGCACGCGTTGATGCCGGAGGTTGAAATTTACGCCCACACCGGACTCAAAACGAATTTCTACAACACCTCGTTGCACCTGTTGGCGGAGGCGAAGAAGAACAGCCCGGCCTTGCGCGAGGCTGAGCGTTTGCTCTTCATGCCGGATCTTTTGGCTTACTGGCTTACAGGTCGCCAAGCCTGCGAGCGGACGGTTGCCTCGACTTCGCAACTGCTCGATCCTCGCACCGGCGATTGGGCCCGCGATGTGATCAAGGCGCTCGGATTGCCGGATAAAATCTTCGGCGAAATCGTCGCGCCGGGCACCGTGCTCGGACCGGTGCGCGAGGAAGTGGCTGCCATCATCGGCAAGGCTGGTATTCCGGTGGTCGCCACGGCTTGTCACGATACAGCCTCGGCCGTGGCGGGCATTCCGATGGAAGGAATGGGCAGCTTGTGGCTCTCGTCCGGGACATGGTCGATCATGGGCATTGAATCTCCCGAGGCGATCACCACCGAAGTGGCGTATCAACTGGGATTCTGCAACGAGCTCGGAGTGAACGATAGCATCCGTTTCCTGAAAAACATCAGCGGCCTGTGGTTGCTCCAGGAATGCAAACGCCAATGGGAACTCGATGGCAAACCGCTCGATTTCGCCGCGATGGCCAAGCTGGCTGAGTCCGCGGAACCGTTTTCCGCATTCATCAACCCCGACGACCCGGCATTTGCCAACGCCGGCGGGATGCCCGGAAAAATCCAGGCTTGGTGTGAAAAAACCGGGCAAGCGGTGCCGCAAGATCCAGGGGCGATTCTCCGGGTGGCCACCGATTCGCTGGCGCTGAAATACCGCATGGTGTTCGAGAGCATTAAATCCCTCACTGGCAGGGATTTCCAACGTCTCCACGCGGGGGGTGGAGGGATTCAAAACGAAGCGCTCAGCCAGGCGACGGCGAGCGCGCTCGGGATCGAAGTCATGGCCGGCCCGGTGGAGGCGACTTCTTGTGGCAACGTGATTACGCAGATGATCGGCACCGGTCATTTGGCGGACCTGCAAGCGGGCCGCGAATTGATCCATCGTTCATTCGATTTCAAGACGTATCAACCGCAGGACACCGCCGCATGGGATGCGGCCTACGCCAGCGCCAAGGAATTGCTCACGCGGATTTGCGTGTGAAGAGCCAACAGCTCAAGGAGCGGCGGAACATGTCCGCCGATGTCCATGAGAAGTCCATGAGATGAGCGAAGCGCTTTGCATTGGCCTCGCATGGTCAGGGCGATCATGCATCGCCCCTCCGGAGCGGCGAAACCCGTTCGCCGATGCCCATGAGAAGCCAATGAGGTGAGAGAAGCACCTCCCATTGCCCCCACATGGTCAGGGCGATCATGCATCGCCCCTCCGGAGCGGCGAAACGCGTTCGCCGATGCCCATGAGAAGCCAATGAGGTGAGCGATGCGCTTGCCATTGTCACTTCATGGTCAGGGCGGACATGTTCCGCCCCTCCCTGCGTGGATGACGGATTTTCCCGCCACGCATTCGCGTCTTGTCAGCGGGCCCGGGTTTCTCTGGGATGCCGGAGGCCAATCATTTCCGTTCCACTTACCAACCCAAAAACTCATGTCCACGACCTCCACCTCGACCACTGTCCGTCTTTCGGTGATGATGTTCCTCCAATTTTTCGCCTGGGGATCGTGGTTTGCCACCCTCAAGCTGGCATTCAGCACGAATGGCTTGGGAGATTTCATTGGTGGTGCCTATGGCAGTGCGCCTCTAGCGGCGATTTTCGCGCCCTTATTCCTGGGTTTGGTCGCCGATCGCTTTTTCCCTTCGGAAAAAGTGATGGGGGTCCTGCTGGTGATCGGCGGCATTCTGATGGCATGGATTGCCAAACTCGCCCCGGAAGGAGCGGCGCAGGGGCCTTTGATCGTGAAACTGATGTTCGCCTACATGTGTTGCTACATGCCCACCCTCGGGCTTTCCAACACGATCGCCTTCACCCACCTCCCGCAGGAGGATTTCCCGAAGGTCCGCGTGTGGGGCACCATCGGCTGGATCGTTGCCGGACTGGGTATCGGATTTGGTGGTTGGTCGAATTCGCTCCACATCTTCTGGCTTGCCTCGGCATCTTCCGCGATCCTCGGGTTTTTCTGTTTCACCCTTCCTACCACTCCGGCACCAGCCAAAGGCGAACCACTAAGCATCCGGTCGTTGTTGATGCTTGATGCCTTCAAGCTCTTTAAAAATCCGCCCTTCGCAGTGTTCGCCATCTGCTCGATGCTGATTTGCATCCCGCTGGCATACTATTACGGACAAACCTCCGACTTCCTCGCTGCGGCGGGATATAAGGAAGCGGGTTCTTTCATGACTCTAGGCCAGATGTCTGAAATCATCTTCATGCTGCTCATTCCTTTCTTCTTCCGCAAACTCGGCGTGAAGATGATGCTGCTCGTCGGCATGGGCTGCTGGGTTCTGCGCTACGCGCTGTTCTCCTTTGGTGCTCCCGATCAAGTCGCATGGATGCTGCTGTTCGGCGTCGCTCTCCACGGGATTTGCTACGACTTCTTCTTTGTCACGGGCTTCATATATACCGACAAAAAAGCCCCGAATGCCATCCGTGGCCAAGCGCAAGGCTTGCTCGTGTTTCTGACTCAGGGCGTCGGGATGTTTATTGGCTACCTGTTTGCCTTCGGTGGTAATTTTCCGTTCACTGCCGTCAAGGTGCCAAACACCATCGGTATTGGTGATGCCACATACGGCGCGCCTCCTTCCGCCGATCTGGTCAACGCGATCAAGGAGGCAAGCGCGGGAGCGCCCGTGAAATCGACCCTCGAATCCCTCATTGGCATGTTCAGCAAGGGATATCCGGATGGTGTGAACCCGGAACTTGTTACCAAGGTGATGACCGACTGGAAACACCTCTGGCTTTTCCCCGCCGGCATGGCTGCGGCGATCGCCATCTTGTTTTTGCTGGCCTTTCGGGACAAGTCTGCGGATGACATTGAGTCCAAGCACTGAGGAATTCCGAGAACGCCTGCTCCCGCTGGTGGACAAAAAAGTCAAGGAGCGGCGAAACGCGTTCGCCGTGTGGATGATGTGCCGATGAAAAGACTCTGAAGGCAGCAAATCGTCTATCCATCCGCGAGGGCGGACACGTTCCGCCTCTCCTTGAGCGCCAATGACTGGATCACGCGTCTTTTGTCCTGCTCCAGCATAAGCATGCGGCTTGACCGTCTGCTGGATGGGAATCCATGCTCCCGGCCATGCGAATCCTCACCGGTCTTCAACCCAGCGGCAAACTCCACGTCGGCAATTATTTCGGCGCGATGCAGCCGGCCGTGCAGTTGCAGGATGTCGGAGAGGCGTTTTATTTCATCGCCGATTACCATGCGATGACGTCGTCACAGAATCCCGCCGCGTTGCGTGAAAATGTGCGCGAGTTGGCGGTCGATTTCCTGGCCTGCGGGTTGGACCCGGCTCGCGCCGTGTTTTTCCGCCAGAGCGCGGTGCCGGAAGTCAATGAGTTGGCGTGGTTGCTCTCGACCGTTTGCCCGATGGGTTTGCTGGCGAAGTGCCACTCTTACAAGGACAAGACCGCGCAGGGCATCGCCCCGAATCATGCGCTTTTCGCCTATCCGGTGCTGATGGCGGCGGACATCCTGCTCTACGATTCGAACCAGGTGCCGGTCGGGAAAGATCAGAAGCAACACCTCGAAGTCACCCGCGATTTAGCGGTGAAACTCAATGAAACTTATGGCGAGGGCACGGTCGTTCTGCCGGAGCCGATCATCCGCGAAGACACCGCCGTGGTCATCGGGCTCGATGGCCGGAAGATGAGTAAGAGCTACAACAACACCCTGCCGATTTTCGGTGAGGAAAAACCGTTGAAGAAACTCGTCATGAAAATCCCTACCGATTCAACGCCGGTGGAAGACCCCAAGCCCACGGAAAACTCGACGATTCTCGCGCTTTACAAACTCTTCGCCAGTGATGCCGATTACACCACGATGGTGGCGGATCACGAGCGCGGCGGGGTCGGCTATGGAGATTTCAAGAAACGTTTGGCAGATGCCTACTGGGATTATTTCTCCTTGATGCGGGCGCGACGTGAGGAGATCTTGGCCGATGCCGGATACATCGATCAAGTGCTGGCCGCCGGGGCCTTGCGAGCCCGTGAGGAAGCGGCAATCGTGCTGGATCGGGTGCGCCGGGCTGTCGGTCTGATTTAGGCTTAACCCCCAACCACGATGAAAAAGAGCGTCCTTTGTCTGTTGAGCGATGGCTTTGAGGAAATCGAAGTCGTCACGCCCGTTGATCTGTTACGCCGTGCGGGAATCAAGGTGGTCATCGCCGCCATGGGCCGGAAAACGGCCGTCAGCCGCGGGGGCATCCACATCGAGGCGGATGTCCTGATTTCCGAAGTGAACCCTTCGACTTTCGATTTATTGTTCATCCCCGGAGGCCCCGGCGTGGCGGGCATGCGCGCCGATGGTCGCGCGGCCAAGCTGGCAGGAAAATTCGCCGCAGCGGGCAAACCGGTGGCGGCGATTTGTGCCGCGCCATTGATCCTGATGGACGCCGGTTTGCTGAAAGGCCGTCGTTTCACCGCCTACAAATCGGTGCGCGAGGAGCTCGGTGGCGGGCTCGACCAGCGGGTGGTGGTGGATGGCGAGATCATCACGTCCTGCGGTGCGGGAACCGCGCTGGATTTCGCCTTGGCGCTCATCGCTCATCTCGTCGGGCAAGTTGTGGCAGATCAGGTGGCGGATGAAGTGATGGCCTAGGAACGGGGTGTGTGGCATCCGAGCTTGCGTTTGGCGATTCGCTCGGGGATGTTTTGCGCATCGTGCCCGTCGAGGATCGCAAGCCGCTATGGCTCTACCCCAATCTGTTGAGCCTGGATGCTCCGCTGGTGGCGCTCGCTTGGCTGCATATCTTCGCGCAAACTTGGCGTCTCGGATACCACCCGTGGGAGGCCTACGTGTCGCTCGGCTTTGCGGTTTGGGCGATCTATGTGGGCGACCGCTTGCTGGATGTTTCATTGTTCGGCAGCGCCGGAGCTAAACTTGAGGCCCGGCATCGGTTTCACTACCGACATCGGAAATTTTTCGCAATCGCCGCAGGCGTGGCCCTAGTAATCGCGGTGGTGCTAGTGGTCATGAAAATGCCGGTGGCCATCTACAAGCATCTTTTGATAGGAGGGGTGATGATCGCCGGCTTTTTCGGGTTGTCGATGCTCTCCAGTCAGGATTCCAATGAGGTTCCGCACTCGAAAAACATTCTCGCCGGGATCACCTTCGCGTTCGGCACGGCCATGACCGCCCATTTGTATCGGGGTGGATATGGAATCTATGATTTGCTGACTTCCCACGAATTCATGTCTTTCGCCGTGTTGTGCGTGCTCAATATCGCGGCGATCGATCTATGGGAGCACGCCGACCGCTCGGTAGATCGGGAAAGCAAGGCGTCGGATGAACTGGCGCTGACTCTGCCGCTCATACTGTTAGGTTCGGCCGCGCTGGTCTTCGCAGTTCAGGACATCACGACGCGGCCGTTTTTTTATGCCATCCTCACCGGTGCCGCCCTGCTGTATGTGTTGAATCGCGCGCACGCTCGGTTTTCGATCCATACCTTGCGTGTGTTGGCGGACGTTGCACTGCTGGTGCCGGTGATCGTTTTTTGGACGGCCTCGAAGAATTGACCGGTGCTTGCTCGTGAGCCGCCTGATTTCAGTCATCCTGATCCGGCAGGAAAGAAGTTTGGCGCTTTTTTGGAGGCGGGGGGATCGTGAATTGGAGTGAAACTGCGCTTTTTGCGGAGCGCAGGCTTCCGTCGGCGGGGCCATCTTGAGAGTCACGGTGCCGAATCTCTCGGGACTGGCCGGCTGAATCCAGCGCTCCGCGTCAAATTAATTCGGTTGATTTTAATCGTAATCCATTGAATTTTTTTTGGTTCTGATAGAAAAACTTGCGCGCTTGTGATTCAATTCTTCAAGCTGCTAATAAAAAATTAGATTTCTGTTATGAATTAATTACCTCATCGACGTGCTCACCCGCCTGCCCCAGATGCTGGCCAATGACGCCATCATGCTGACCCCTGCCTATTGGCTCAAAGCCCGCAGCGGGAAAGAGGTTCGCAAGGCAGCCTGACTTCATAAGTCTCATAGTTCTGCAAACTATGAGACTTATGAAGCCGACGTAGCAAATGCCTATGCAAGGCGCTTGGGACCACGCTTACGTTGGAACCGGCTCCGGCATTGCCGAAGAAGAGGTAGTTTTTTCGCTCCCAAATAAAAGGAGACAGAAATAATAAAAATTCGGAAGAGAAATTCATCAATTAATGCGATTCGGCTATGCACCGAGTCCGTCTAATTCAAATATCTGGCTACCAAAATAAATGAATGCGATGATTGAAAAGTTGGTTGTTGTTTTTTTCCCTAGATGTGATTCTGAAATGTTCCAGTTTTGTTATTTATCGGGACAATCGAGAATCTAGTGGGTAATACCGTTTTTGGCGATCGAATTGATGATCTCGTTTAGGAAAGTTGCCCGCAAGGTTCCGCTGCGAGAATGGGCCCCTTTAAAGCTCGTCGGAGCAGCGGGTTCTTGCGGGCAACT
>CAYRLT010000553.1:0-3727 GCA_964425095.1 uncultured Luteolibacter sp. | reverse complement strand
GCCTGCGCCGGGAAACCTGGGAGCGACGCCGGGCCATCTGGGTCGTCGAACACCTCATCCCAAGAAAGGAACGCCCGGATCTCGCCACGGAATACACCAATCTCGTCCTGGCCTGCTCTACCTGCAACAGCTTCAAGTCCGCCTCCGGCCACATGCCCGATCCCTCCAAGCAGGCCTACGGAAAGCTAGTATCGGTTTCCTCCGATGGCACCATCACCCATCATTCACGCGAAGGTCTCAGACTCATCCGCATCGCCAGCCTCGACGATGAGGATGCCACCAAATGGCGGAGCATGGAAATCGCAATCACCAGAAACCTCAAACAACACGCCCCGGAGGAATATCGGAAACGAATGGCGTTCCCATCAGACCTCCCTGATCTGGCCACTCGCCGCGTAAAACACAACAGCAAGCCCGACGGAGCTAAAAACTGCCGTTACGCTCAGCGAAGCCGAGGAACCCTCCCGGAAACTTATTGATTGGTGATGAAGTTTACCGTCAACCCTGCCATTCAGGGTTCCGCAGCACTTTCCGAATCCAATGGCGATTGCGCATGAGCATCTGGGTTATCCGACTTACAGAACGCCCCTCACATCACCACGGAATTCCAGCCCTGATGATCTCTTTGGTCTTCGCCAACCAAGTTTTCAAAACCGAAAAATTCTCGGTAAAATCAAAAAGCATTCTCATTAAAACGCCAAAAAACGCGAAAATCAGGTATTCTTTAGGTATTCCAAAGGCCCCCTTTTAAGGCGATATCGGGGATTTGAAAGATTATCAAGATCTCTCAATCAAATTCGTAACTGACTTAATTTAAACGATTAAGAGTGCCGCCGGGGGGACTCGAACCCCCACGCTGGTTGCCCAACAACGGATTTTAAGTCCGTGGCGTCTACCATTCCGCCACGACGGCTTAATTCTCTACCCTTGCGGGCAGGCGGGGCGAGTAAGAAGCAATCTCCCGCGCCCGTCCAGCCCGGCGTAAGCACTATTTTCCCAAGATCCTGGACCTACTGAGCAGCATTCAAGCGCCAGAGGGTAAAGTTTAGGAATGTAGCAAATGTTACCCACGCCAAATAAGGCACAAACAACCAACCCGCCGGTTTGCTCACACGGAAAAAGGCGACCATCGTCAGCAAAATCGCGATCCACATCGCCACGATCTCTACCAGCGCCCAGCCCAACTGGTGCGCACCGAAAAAGATCGGCGTCCATGCCGCGTTGAGCAGCAGTTGTATGAAGTAAAAAACCAGCGGACCACTCCAACCCTTCCGCTTCCATACCAGCCATGCCGCCACCGCCATGAGCGTGTAGAGCAATGTCCACGCAGGGCCAAAAATCCATGCCGGGGGATTCCACGAGGGTTTTTCCAAGCCCGCATACCAAGTTCCGGGCATCGCAATGATGCCGGTCAGCGGCGCGCAAAATGTGGCGACGATCAAGCCCACCAGCATCAAGTCATTGCGCAATCGGGTGGGTGGATTATTTGACATGGTCAGCGGGCAATCGGCGATTCGATATCGATGGCTGAGCTTAAAGCCGGGCAACCGGCACGTCAACAGGGCTCAGGGCCTACGCCTCTGTTTTTCACAAAATCGAAACGCGGAGTTGAGGAGCGCGCGGAGGGCTTCGCGGAGAAAAATAAAGGCAATGTTATGGGGCAAGGAGTGATTCTACAGCTCATTCGGCGCCAACTCCCAAAAACTCAGCGCTTTTCTCTGCGATCTCCGCAGCTCCGCGTTTCGATGAAATAATTTTTGACGCATCGTCCCTGCGCCCACCAATTCACGAACGTCACCTGCACTCCCGCGGAAGATTTTTCTCGTCCTTTCGCCCTCCACCCCCCACCTTTCCCCCGCAATGCTCAAGGCTGGAATCGTAGGACTACCCAACGTCGGAAAATCGACTCTCTTCAATGCTGTGACCCGCACCCGCAAGGCGGAGGCGGCGAACTATCCATTCTGCACCATCGATCCGAATGTCGGCATCGTCGTCGTGCCGGACAGCCGACTCGCCGTGCTCTCCAAGATCTCCGGATCCCACAAACTGGTCCCAACCGCCATCGAATTCGTCGACATCGCCGGCCTCGTCAAAGGTGCCTCGGAAGGTGCCGGCCTTGGCAATAAGTTCCTCGCCACCATCCGCGAGACCGACGCGATTGTGCAAGTGGTTCGCTGCTTTGAAAACGACGACATCATCCACGAACTCGGCACCGTCGATCCCATCCGGGACATCGAGATCATCAACGCCGAATTGATCCTCGCCGACATGGCGACCCTCGAAAAACGCCGCTCATCGCGTGAAAAAAAGGGCAAGAGCGGTGATAAGGAAGCCAAACGGGAAGTCGAGCTCATCGACATCATCATGCCCCACCTCGATCAGGGGAAACCCGCGCTGACTCTCGAATTCAGCGATGAGGACAAAATCATCGTTAAAGATTTCTTCCTGCTTTCCTCCAAACTCACCATCTACGCCTGCAACGTCGCCGAAGACGAACTCGCAGCAGCAACGGAAAACCCGGACTCGCACCCGCAGGTCGCCCGAGTGCGCAAGTTCGCCGCCGAACACAGTGGTGCAGAAGCCGTGGTTATCTCAGCCCGCATCGAAGAGGAACTCAGCGAACTGGCCCCAGAGGAATCCGCTGAGTTTCTGAAAGACATGGGCGTGAGCGATTCTGGAGTTTCATCCCTGATTCGCGCCGTCTATCACCTTCTCGGCTTGCGCACCTACCTCACCACCGGTGTCCAAGAAACCCGCGCCTGGACGATCATCGCCGGCGACAAGGCACCCGCCGCCGCCGGGGTGATTCACACGGATTTCGAGCGTGGCTTCATCGCCGCCGAAGTCGTCCACTACGACGACCTCGTTTCCCTTGGCTCGAAACACGCCGCCAAGGAGGCCGGCAAACTCCGGATTGAAGGTAAGGAATACGTCGTCAAGGATGGCGATGTCGTCGAATTCCGCTTCAACGTAAGCAAGTAAGGCCTCACCACTTCCGCGCGAGCGCCCACAAAATCGCGGGAATCACCAGACTGAACAACAAAGCCCACGCCGGAGCCTCGTGCCCGGCTGCGCCAATGATGGCGAATAGCAGTCCCATCGGCAGACTGCCGCAGACCAAGGCCACCATGAATTTCCGGAACGGCATGCGCACCAAGCCCGCCGTGCAAGCCAGCACTTCGGGAAGAATCGGCAACGCACGGGAAAGCGCAACCAACCAACCGCCGCCACGACCAAAAAGCAGTCGGCCTTTTTCATAGTCCCGATCTCCCAGCCAACGCCTCGCCATGCGCTCACCGCAACAGCGGCCAACCCCATAACCCGCCAGCCCTCCGGCCACCGAACCGCTCGCGGCGATCAAGCCACCGATCCACGGGCCGTAGATGAACCCGAGTGCGGACATCACCACCGTCCCGGGGATCGGCAAAAAAAGGTCCGATACCAACAGTCCGATCCCCGCCGCCCATGCCCATGGGCCAGCGCTTTCCAACCACGCGATACTCCCATCCAGGCCGAAACGAGCCTCCAATCCTCCGCCCCAGATCCACCAGGAAACGAGGAACAACATCCCCAGCACGAAAAATCCGTATAACAATCGCATCGGATCAACTCACCCCGGATAGTCGCCGGAGATGTAACCCTGCAACTGAAGAATCGTGTGCTTCTGGGATTCCATCGCCCAGCGGACCAAGTCGCCCATGGAAATCAGACCGATGAGGCGGTTATC
>CAYRLT010000552.1:0-5597 GCA_964425095.1 uncultured Luteolibacter sp. | reverse complement strand
GCGAATACCCCTTGCTGCGGATCCTTTCCGAGCAGCCCGCCATCTGGACCGTGCCCACCGCAATCCTCCTTATGATCGTGGTTTCCAAAGCCACCCGAGCAAAAATCCCTGCGGACGCCCGCATGAAAATGCTCGTGCTCCACGCTCCCGAAGCGCTCGGCCTCAAACAGGAATACATCCAGGAACATCAGGGCCCGGCGCATTGATCCACTCACTCCCCTTGATTGCCACCGATGATCGTCTAGGCTCCTCCGCGTGACCCGCCCGATGACCAACCCACAACGCCCGCCCGGACACGTGTTCGTGCCGGCCGCCGCGATTGGTGGGCTGTCGATCAGCTTGGTCACCGGCCTCGGATTGTTAGGGATGATCGCACAATTGAACTCCGGGATCGCCCGCCTTTTTTCCCGGGATGGCGTGGAAAGTTTTCCCAAGCACCTGCCGGAATCGACCGTCTGGGCAGTGACAGGACTTTTTGCGTTCGGTCTTGCAGTCGCGATTCTCGGCACGCCCGACCTTTGGCGCCGCGTGATTTTGTGGATCAGCTCGATCGTTCTGATCGCCGCGTGGGCGCCGGTTCTCAGTCTCGCCGCACACGCCCCGGACATCAGCGCGCCGTGGATCGCCACGCTCTGGTCCGGCGTCTGCGCCATCGTTTACGCCACCAACCACCGCATGCCCTGCGATGAAAACCCCGACTCCCGCCCATGAAGCGCGCTGACTTCCCGGAACCCGTGCGAGCACTGATCGGCGAACTCAAGCGCCTACCCGGCATCGGCCCGCGCAGCGCGGAACGCATCGCCGTCTGGTTGCTACAAAGCCCCAAGGCAGATCCACCCGCGCTTGCCGCCGCCTTGCAAACCGCCAAGGAAACCATCCGCCCGTGTCCGGCCTGCGGGTTTTTCGCCACTGCGGAAGGTTGCTCGGTTTGCGATGATCCGCAACGCGACGATCACCTTCTCTGCGTCGTCGAACAGGCGACTGATGTGCTTCCGTTAGAACGCTCCGGCTCATTCCGCGGCCGCTATCATTGCCTCGGCGGCAAACTCTCACCGCTCGACCGCGTTTCGCCCGAAGACCTGCGCATCCCATCACTGCTGCGCCGCATCGAATCCGCCACCGGAGAAATTGAAGTCATTCTCGCGCTCGGTTCCGATGTCGAAGGCGAAGCCACGGCAAACTATCTCGCGGAGCTCCTACGTGAAAAAAACTGCCGCCTCACTCGCATCGCCCAAGGTTTGCCCGCAGGCGGCGGACTCGAACATGCGGACGAACTCACCCTGATGCGCGCGATGCAGGGACGTCGCAATGTCTGGACCTGATTATTAAAATTCAGTCGGCACTCAGGTATTTATAATCCTGAAAGGTTTTTGAACGGAGTTCGCCTTTTTCATCTTCATACAGGACCGAGACAAAGTTTCCTGCGGCACCCACGGAAACTGACGACAATTCACGCCCCATGCAGCGCACCGATAAATAGCCGCGCGCTTGTTTGATATCGGCCCGGGCGACTTTCAAGCGCTCCACGAAAACTGCCTCCCATACTCCATCGATTTGCCGCATCTCCACCTTTAATTCGGGCTCCCGCGAAACCGAGACAAAGGACGCTGTGCGTTTGTCATCCGACTCGTGCTGTTTCAATCTCAGAATCCGGATGTCCCAGCGTTCCGGTTTTTTATCAGTCGCGGGTATGTGTTCCGCGAAGGGAATCAAGATTGTCGTGTCATTGGCCTTCACACTGACCTTGGTCATTCCCTCGGTCACACCTTCGCGACGAAACACCAATTTGTAAGACGCCGGTTTCAACGCAATACCTCCGGTGAGATTGCCAAGTTGATAGCCGTCTGGCCGAACGCTCTTGCCATCAATGAGAAACTCCAACTTGCCGGTCCCCGCGCTGACGGCATGGAGCAAGCGGACAAACCCGACAGATCCGCTAGCAGAATCCTCGACCTGGGCACTCCCGAAAGGCATGGCAATCCATGAAATCAAGACGACGCCGAGCGCTGCAATCCGGTGTTTAGAAATCATTGGAAAAGGTGACTTTGGTTTTGAATTGATCCTGGATGATCGCGCCGTCGGAGGCCCGCACTCCGGGATCCGCGAATAAGGTGAAAACTTTCCGAACCTCGGCCAGCACCGTCGGCATGCGTCCCGCCACTTTGGATGACGCAAGCGACTGAGCGACGATCCAAACCCGGAAATTCCGCGAACGCACGGTAGAACCTTCATGCACACGGGCAAAGATTTCCTCCGCGGCCGCATCGCTCCATTCGATGTGGTCGGCTTCAGGATACATGGCCCGCTCACCGAACACATAACGCCCGTCCGAATCCTTGGCTCGCGCCAGATCCGCTGCGCTGTGATAAGGACGACTATGAATGATCGCATCCGCAATGCGGTCGGCTTCCGCACCTGAAGTCGGCGCGGAGAGTGTGAGCGAAGAAACAGGCGGAGCCATGCTTGGAGCGCCCATGTGATTGTTGCTCGGATGATTTGCCAACAAGGAATCCATCACCAAGGTTCCGCCCGCCATGGCACGAAGCGCGTCACGGGTGGCGGTGTTGAGATTCACATGTCCCGCAATGCGCGTCACCGGCCCCTCGCGGGCGGCTTGATCGGCCGACCGGGAGAGACCGACATGAAACAAATCTAGCAATCGTGCCGCATGCATACCCGGTTTGGCGCTCAGATTAAATTCCGGATGTTCCGGACGGCCGATGCGCAAAGTATTTCCTCCTCCATAAAACGGGCTTGGTTGAGCGCCATTCACGTCCGGCCAAACGGAACGAGATGGCGGCATTTTCCCGTTGCGGCGGAAATCATCCGACTCCCCGCTGCCGGAAAAAGTCGGCGCATGCATCGCAGGATCGAAGATGCGACCCAGTTCGGTGGTGCTATAAAATCGCCCGAGGTTTGATATTTGTTGCGGTGCAGCCAGGCGCATTTGCGGGTTATAGGGAAAATTAAACTTCGAATCGGTCATCTCGGTTTTGTCATTGCTCCCGGGGCTCCACGTTCCAACCGCCGCATTGTGCCCACCGTCCGGCCATTCAGAGGGCAACATGCGGGCATAGACCTTCGGTTTGGCGGGGACGTCATTTTTATAGATATCGAGGCGGATGTTCCGGCGGTTCGGGCTGCTGTTTTCCGGGTAAGCGTTTTCGTCAAGCTGGGCGCTCCTCAGGTAATGGGTGATGCGTGGATCGCCCATGTTGTAATACATGCTGGGATAATCGTCATAAACATGCCCCGGCAAAGCGGCCTTGGTGATGGTTTTCGGAGTTCCCACTTTAAATCCCCCAGTGACGACTCCGTTCACATTCGTATATAATAATCCAGCTTGCCGCAAAATGCTGGGGACCCGATCGACGATTTGACCTCCCCACATCAAGGAAAGGCCGGAGGCTCCCTTCATCTCATCCAGACTGAACGGAGTCTCGTCCGGGACGATATCGGAAGCCGCCCCCACATCCATGCGATAAGTCACATCGGCGAAAAGATCACAACGGTATTGATTGGGCTCCAGCGAGACATTGACCTCACGCGTCCAATAGCGCCCGTCGATGAAAGTTAGATCATGGGTCGATGTCGCCGGATTGGAGAGCATGGAAGGCGAGTCAAAGGGATCGTTTTCGATTCCAGCACCGATGCTCGACATGGGTAGAGCCACCTCATAGCTGAGCCTGGCAACTCCAGCGGTCGACTGGCTCGTCGGATTGAACAGCTCGACGAAAAGTTTGAAACGGAAAGTCATGATTTTGCGATCATTCACATTGGAAATGCCTACGTAGTTCACCTGCAAGGCGATCTCGCTTAGCAAGGGAAATGCGTCGAGCCCACGGTATTGATCCTGTTTGAGCGTCGAATAGGAATCGGCATCCGCATAATCAATGGCATTGGCGGCCAGTGTTTTCACATAGTCCTCGGGAAATCCTCCCTTGCGCTCATCAAAATCCGGCAGAGCGGTGCGGATGAATGCCGCCATCTGATCGACAGCGGCATCCGGATTTTTCGCCAACAAGGCATTGAGATTCATACACGGTGTGCCGGCAATTATCGGATTGATCCCGGATGCATGAGGAATCAGTGGCCGTTCGAGATAAGATTGGAGGTTGGGCGCGAGGTTTTCCTCGGCAGCCCGCGCTAGAGGATCCTTGAAGTGCCCCAAGCCATCGCGAGTGAGCGGCGGCTTGATCTCGGCGGCCGCAAGCATGGAACCGGGCGACACGAGCAACGGCCGATTTTCGGCTAAGGTTTTGGCCAGCTTGCCTTGGCTATTGGAAGATGTGTCCGGCCCGATTGCGTAAAGCGCGATCTCATCGAGTGGGTGCTCTGCATCCGATTCAGGGGATGGATTGAGTCCCGGCGCGGGAAACGGCGCGGCCGCTCGCGCATGCGTTGATCCCGGACCATCGATATTGCCGACTTGCCGCGGATCGAGCTTCCCCTGCAAATCCTCCACTATATAAGCGTAGCGGGCGACCGTGCGTCCGTTCTCATCCTCAATCGTCCGCCAGGCGGCACGCACCTTATCCTGATAGGCCGCAGTAGGGAAATCGATCCGTTCGTTGGTGTCGCTTCCGAGCAATGGCTCGATCGCCGGAGGCGTGAATCGCGCGTTTTCATCAGGCAAACCCAATGTGCTGAAAAGCGGAACATAGCGATAGAGATAATCGCCTCCTTCCGCCTTCGCACGGGCGAGAAAAAGCTGCGGTGCAGGCTCGCGGCCTTCAGTGATCGGACTGGTGAGAGCGGACTGCAGGATGACGAAGTCATCGTTGGCCGCCTCCAGCTTGAAGATGTTGCGAATTTCCTCCAAGCCGGCATACGCGGCGAGATCCGCACGTTGGTGATCCACGAATGAGCGGGCGCTGCTCCGCTCAATGCCCGAAACCAACAAAGAACCCACCGCCATGATGAGAAGCGCGGCGACTACGACAAGAACGACGGGCAGCGTGAAACCCGCACTGGCACTCCGATGGGTTTTTGACTCAAGGGATCTCATGGTTGCCGAATCGGATCATTGCTCCGTAAATTTCGAGATCTTTGTTGCGATCCGCATCAGATGGATTGCCTAGCCATTTCACACCGTCCCAATCACCGGGTTGCATGAGTCTTTCAGCAAGGTTGCGACGGGCGATGACCAGGCGCAGGTCGAGCGCGGCGGGTCCGGCGACGTCATCCACCATCCAATCAACCCATCGGCCGGATGCGTCACGGGATTTAGGCCGACATTCGAAGGAAACGACATTGAAAGCAATAGGCTCGTCGATCGCGGATTGCTCGGTGAAAAGCGATGAAACCGCGTCACCGCTGAGGGAGAAAAACGTCGGCCGGCTATCACGGAATCCGCGCATCAGGCAGCGGACGGTTTTGCCGTTGATCGTAAGGTTCTTGAGATAATAGTTCACCGCGCACAGGTCGCCGATACGCTCCGCATCGGCTTGGGCGTCGGCGGACTGCAAGCTGAGGAAGCCGATGCGATCCGCCGACCAATTGACGGAGGATTTTTCAAATACAACATCCTTGTGAAACATCGCGGAAGAGAGATCCGAAGTGAGCTGGGCGATAACGTCACGCGCCTCGCGGTCCAC
>CAYRLT010000551.1:0-11332 GCA_964425095.1 uncultured Luteolibacter sp. | reverse complement strand
AGAATCGTTCTCCAAATCCACGATCTCGCCGAGGACGGTCGTCCTGAGAACTATCAAGCCATCGCGGATAACGCGAAACTCTATCCTGTTTCAGACCGAATCCATTACGCCTTCCTCAACTCCCGTGATCTCCAGGTTTTCACCGCCGCCGGACTTCCATTGGAAAACGCCAGCCTCCTTCCCAATCCGATTTCCAAGCCCCCTAGCGGCCATCGCTCTCTAGCGAAAAATCCGCGGCCCTTTCCCATTCTTTTCGCGCCCGTGCGCGGCATTCGTCGCAAGAATCTCGGCGAAATGGCTTTCTTGTCAGCGCTTGCCCCAGCCGGGACCCGCTTCGCTGTCAGTCGCGCTCCCACCAACCCCGATGCCCTCGCCATCCACAACACTTGGCGGCATTTCGCCCGTTATCAATCACTGCCGATTGAGTTCGACGTGGTCGATCACTTCGCTCCCGCAGTCGGGGCCTCATCGGATTTCGAGTCATGGATCTCCCATGCCACCCACATCATCACCACCTCCGTCGCCGAAGGATTTGGTCTGCCATTTCTCGAAGCCGCCGCGCTCGGGAAGCCCTTGCTCGGCAGGAATTTAACGCACATTGCCAAGGACCACGCAAGCCACGGCATCCAGACTGGCAATCTCTACGATCGGATTCTCATCCCCTTGGAATGGGTTGATCTAACGATACTTCGCGATCACCTCAACACCACCCTGGAGAGAAACTACCGCGCCTACCAGCGACCACTCACACAAAAAACGATCGAGGCAACTTTAGCCGCCATCGTTGAAGACGGTTGGCTCGACTTAGGAAATCTCCCGGAACCCCTCCAGCAAGGAGCGATCGAACGCCTGTCGGACCCGCATTGCCGGAAAATTCCGCGCGTCGTGATCGGAACTGAAACCCAGATTGCGGAGGAATGGTTGGCCGCCGCCGTTGCGAATCGAAAACCCACCGCCACCGTCGGACAACTCAAGCCTTACTCTCCCTCAGCGCATCAAAAAAATCTCGGCTCAATTTATACCAAGCTCGCTTCACGAAAATCATCCCCCGTCCGATTTCTAGCATCATCCGCCATTCTTAACGCGCATCTGCCCCCCGAGTCATTTCACTTTCTACTTTCCGCGCTCAAACCGAAACCCGCTTCCTGGATCAACTATCGTGCGGTCATTTTCGATATCTATGGCACGTTGCTCATCGCGCCTGCCTGCGGAGTAAAACCCGATCCCGCCGCCGATCCCATGTTGCGTGAAGTCCTGGAACAATTCGGTTACGAGCCGCCGGAATCCCCCAGCGCCGCGCTGCACGATGTGGTGCAGCGCCACCATGCCGCATCTGGTATTCCTTTTCCCGAGGTCGATCTGCGCAGAATCTGGCGTGAAGTCCTCGCGCTGGAACCGGAGATCGACACCGCTCCGCTGGTGGAGGCGATCGAATCCGTATGGCACCCTATTCGTCCGATGCCCGGTGCCGGGGAATTCATCCAGCACCTTTCACGCGCTGGAATTTCACTGGGTCTGCTCTCCAATGCTCAATGCAATACGCTGCCTTCGCTCGGCGACATCAAGGATCTCTTCGCTCCCGAGCTAACCATTCTCTCGTTTCATCATGGCATCGCCAAACCCTCTCCCATCCTGTTTGAAATGCTAAGCGACCGCCTCGCCGGCCGCGGCATTTCTCCTGCCGAAACCCTTTACATCGGCAACGATCCACTCCAAGACATCACTCCAGCAGTTGCGTGTGGTTTTAAAACCGCTCTCTTCACCGGTCACCCGGACTCCATTCGTCCCGGCGAATGCCATCCTGATCATGAATTCAGCCACTGGCCGGGATTGTAAGAATTTTTAATACCATCATGGAAGTTCCCGAAGATTTCACGAAGATCGAATCTGTGTTCGTTCGCCATCGCAATGCGCTGGTCATCCGTGGTCAGTTCACGCCGATTTATACCGACTATTATCTGCACCTTATGCAGCATGGCATCCGGCACGTCGCTGAGTTGGACCAGATACTCAAGGATGCCTTGGCCATGCTTACGCTGCACTTGGTGGCAAGACCGTGGTCGGAAACCATTGCTTGGACCGCGAATCTGCGTGCGCCGCGCATGAATTTGTTCGTCACGGGCAGCTCAAAAGAAGAAGCGATCACCGGTCGGATCTTCACCGAGGATGTTCGTGAGCCGGACCGTAATTTCTTCTACGCGCAAACCACATCGCCGAATCTAGCGGAGCCCCGTACCTCCACCATGGAAGTGATAGGCAAAGATCCGATCGCTTGGATATCCCAATTCTACGATCAATCCGAACAACGCCCTGCCCGCGCATTCCGATTGGACGATGAGAACTTCGTGCTCGTCGCCGCTCAGCCGGATTGTGATCTGGAATGGTTCGAGGCACTCGATGAGGAGGCGGTTGCGAACATCGATCAAGCTGAGGAAACCAAAGTTCTGGAAACCCGCCGCTTCCGATTTCATTGCGGTTGCACGTTGGATAAAATCCTGCCGGTGCTCGGCGGGTGGAAGAATCGTCTCGACGATCTTTTCGAAGACTCGGATACCATCAAAATCCAGTGTCCGCGCTGTGCCGCGAATTACCGCGTCACCCGAGACATGCTTGCGTGAGCAGTCCGATCCGTTTCACGCGGCTCCTGCGATGCAGGCATGCAGCCATGCGATCTCCATGCCGACAAGGCAGACGTCATCGGTGAATTCCTGGCCTCGTGCGAAATCCTCGATCTCGTGTGAAACCTCCTGCACGAGTTTGGTGAGTGGTAGACCCACACGTTGTTGGATCGCTTCCCGCAGACGTGTTTCGCTGTAGGCTTGAGATTGCGTGTTTTCCACCTCGAAGAGTCCATCGGTGAAGGCGAGAACGAGATCTCCTTCGGCCAACGTGAGATGATACGTTTGGTAAGATATGTTATCGACCAATCCCAGTGCCGGGCCATTTTTGCGATCCACTCCGACAATTTCAACCGCCTTGGTCGCCTGATGCACGAGGAGCGGCTTCGGATGACCTGCATTTGCAAAGGTGAGACGGCCGGTGGCGATGTCGACGACAATATAGCAGGCCGTGGCGAACAGGGTGGTTGCGAGTTGGCGCAAGATGTCGCGTAACGAGTGATTCATTTGAGTAAGAAGGACTCCCGGATTGGATGCTGCCTCGCCAACTTGTTCCTCCAAAGCCCGCATGATGGCCGTCACCAGCGCCGCCCGCACGCCGTGGCCCATCACATCGCAGATAAAGATGCCGACGGAGGTGTCCGAGATGCGCACGATATTGTAAAAATCGCCACTAACAGAACTGCTTGGATGAAACAAACTGCAAAACCTCACTGCGCTCGCCGTTTCGGAAGCACCGCGCGGAATGGTCGGGAAGCGGGAGGGTAGGAACGCCATTTGGAGTTCGCGCGCCATTTCCAGATCTTCTTCCATGATCGTGTTCTTCTCCCACAGCTCGCGGGTGCGCTCGGCGACGCGATGTTCGAGCTGTGCATTGAGCGCGCGCAGGTCGGCCTCCGCCTTGCGGCGGGCTTGCTGCGATTCCACCTCCCGCAATGCCCGTTTCACTGCGGGGACCAGGCGTCCGAGGCGGTCTTTCAACACGAAATCCGTCGCGCCGTTTTTAAGCAATTCCACGGCGGTTTCCTCGCCAACTGCTCCGGAAATCACGATTACCGGAACATCCGGACAAAATTCCTTGGCCATTGCGAGAGCCTGTGCGCCATCGAAGGCCGGCAGTTTGTAATCGGCGAGGATGAGTTCGGGTTGGAATTCTTGGATCGCACTTTGGTAATCGAGACGGGTTTGCACGCGGTTCCAAAGATAGTTGAGTTCTCCCCGTTGGAGTTCGCGCTGGATGAGTTCGGCATCAAGGGCCGAGTCCTCAAGTGATAGGATGCGGATTTTTTGGGGGGATGTCATAGGGGCGGATCTATTAGTGGTGAGCCACATTGGTTTTAAGCCAATACCAAACCGTCTTCGTGACGGTCTCGGTGAAGGCATCAAAGTCAACCGGTTTGACGATATAGCTATTGGCTCCGAGTTGATAACTGGCCACGATGTCACAATCCTCACGCGAGGAAGTCAATATCACCACAGGCACCAGCTGCGTGCGGTTGTCTGCGCGGATTCGACGTAGAACTTCAAGACCATCAAGCTTCGGAAGCTTTAAGTCGAGAAACACGACTTTGGGTTGCTCCTGAACATTGCGACCCTCATATAAGCCGGTTCCAAACAGGTAATCGAGTGCGCTTTGGCCGTCGGAAACATGCACCAGATGGTTTGCGAGACAGGAACGCTGCAGGGTGCGGATTACCAGTTCCGCGTCATACGGATTGTCTTCGACAAGGAGCGTCTCTGGCGAGTGAGTTATCATTTTGAATTTGGAAGGGTGAAGTAAAATGTGGCTCCGCGATCGATTTCCGCCTCCGCCCAGACGCGGCCGCCGTGCCGTTGGATGATGCGCTTAACCAGTGCTAGGCCAATGCCGGTCCCCGGGAATTCCTGCTGGTTGTGCAAACGTTGGAAGACTCCGAACAGTTTTTCCGCATGCCGCATCTCGAAGCCCGCCCCATTGTCTTTGACGTAATAAATGATTTCGTCAGGACCATTCTTGCGGGTATTGATTTCGATCTCGCCGACCTTCTGGTCGCGAGTGAACTTGATGGCATTGCTGATGAGATTCACCCATACTTGCCGGATCATCGCTTCGGCACCGCTAGCGGGTGGCAGCGGGTGTAGGTTCAAGTGCAGTTTGCGCTCCGGGCTCGCTGCCGCCAACTCCTCGAAGACCTCACGGGCGATGCCCGCCATGTTGATGCGCGTCGGTTCGATGGGTTGACGATTGAGACGCGAAAATGCGAGCAAGTCGTCAATCAATTGTCCCATGCGTTGAGCTTCACTGTGAATCACGCCGAGCATGCGTCTGCCATTTTCATCGAGCCGCTCGGCGCAGTCGGTGAGCACCATGCGCGAGAAACCATCCATCGCCCGCAGCGGCGCGCGGAGGTCGTGTGAGACTGAGTAGCTGAAGGATTCCAATTCCTCGTTGGTGGCTTGCAATTCCATTGTGCGCTCTTTGACGCGTTGTTCGAGTTCCGCGTTGAACTTACGGATTTCCTCTTCGTCACGGGCGCGTTCGATGGCAATGCTGACGATGTGGGTGGCCCGCTCGATTACTTCCATTTCGGCTGCGGTGGGCTGGCGTGGTTCGTGATAATAGACGGCGAAGGTGCCGAGGGTTTTTCCATGGCGTGAGTGAAGCGGCGTGGACCAGCAGGCGCGAAGATCGTTTTTGAGTGCCAGTTCGCGGAAATTCGCCCATAGTGGATCGTGGCCAATATCCGAAACGATGACCTGCCGGTTTTCATGGGCTGCCGTGCCGCATGAACCGACCGCCGGGCCGATGGTGATGCCGTCGATGGCGCGGTTATAGGCCACCGGAAGACTGGGAGCCGCGCCATGCCGGAGATGAACGCCATCTTCATCGAGCAGGAGGACCGAGCAGAGGGCATCGGGTGTTTGCTTCTCCAGGCCAAGCATCAGTCCGTCCAGAATCTCAGACAACGATTTCGCAGGGACGATCCATTCCAAAGCGTCTTTTTCCCATGCTAACAAGAGTTGGTCCTGCCGGCTTGCGGTGACGTCGTTGAGCATACAGTGGATCTCCGTCTCGTGGGTCGCACTCCGGCGCACGGTGGATTCCAAATGCGCCCAGAATTGACTGCCGTTGTGTTTCACCATCCGCAATTCGCAGGATTGCTGCGAGCCCGTTTCAAGAAGTTTTTTGCGGTGTAAATAATAGATATCCTGATCTTCGTCGAAGATGAAATGGCTGAACGGTAACTTGAGCAACTCGCCGCGTGGCAGGCCAAGCAGCGTGGCTGCGGTGAAGTTGGCCTCTAAAATCGAGCCCTGCGCATGGAGCGTGCAATAGCCTACGGGGGCGAGGTGATAGAGTTCGAAATACCGCGTGCGCGAAACCTCGGCATCCGACTGCGCCCGCTGAAGTTCTTCGTTTTGCAGCTGAAGTTCGATTTGCGAGACTTGCAGATCATGCAGCATTTGCCGGATCTCCGCAGGTTTCATCGAGTCGAACTCCTCGGGTGCTTGGGGCGCTTTTTTGCGAAGGATCGCATCCGCTCGCCGCCGCAGCGATTGGATTTGATTCGCTGAACTTGTGTTGGTGCCGCGTGAGGGGGTCATGGCGGTTTCAGGATGAGTGAGGGGATGGGGACTTTGCTTGGTGGGCAAAGCAAATGAGACAAGGCATTTTAACCCGCTTCAGGTCAGGATTCAACCGGAAGTGCATGCGGAAGGCATGGTTCAGGTTCGCTACCTATCAGGCCGAAATGAAAGTCTTGATGCGCGGCCGATCACGGTGCGGATGACGTGCCGAATCGGATTCGGCATCGACACATCCTGAGCTCACGGGCGCGTACCGATGCCGAGGAGCGTCTGGAAATTCGGGGCGCTGGTTTCCCGGTCGGCGACCACGGTTTCGATCTCGGCGAACCCGGCTTTTTCGAGCATGGAAGCGAGCGCACTCTCCGAGAAGCCGAGCCAGCGGTCGGCGTAGAGTTCGCGGGCTTCATCAAAACTGTGCTGGAGGAGGTCGAGAACGATGAGTCGGCCGCCGGGTTTGAGGATGCGGAAGGCGGAGTCGATCGCGAGCTGGGGGTGTTCGGCATGATGAAGCGCTTGGCTGAGAATGGCGAGATCGAGGGATTGTTCATCGATCGGTGGGGCTTCGATATCGCCGATGCGGTATTCCAAATTGGTTAGGCCATTCTGCACGGCAAGTGCCTGGCCGAACTCCACCATTTTCGGAGAAAGGTCCACGGCGATGACTTTTTCGGCGCGTTGAGCGAGGAGTTGGGCGAGGGTTCCTTCGCCGGCACCGAGGTCCGCGACGATTTTGTAGTTGAGCACCTTGATGAGGGCCTCGGCGAGCGCCTTCCATGAACGGCCGGGCACGTAGTCCTTACCGAATCGCCCGGCAAGTTCGTCGAAATAGGCGCGCGAGGTGTCCCTTCGTTTCCGGAGTAGATGGCGGAGTGAGGTCATGTCTGCCGCGACTTCAGGGACTTCCTCGGCCGCCAATTGGGCGACATCCAGCAAGTCCTTGGCTGCGGTGCAGGAATACATGTTGTTTTTTCCGCTGCGCTCATCGGTCACCAGTCCGGCGGATTTGAGTTGGGAAAGTTGCGTGGAAATTCGGCTCTGCCCCATGCCGAGGATCTCTTGGAGCTCGGCCACCGATAACGCGTCGCTGCATACCAGCATGAGAATTCGCAGGCGGGTGGGATCGGAAAGCAATTTTAGGGATTTCAGCATTGACGCCATGGCGGGCCGTTTATATCAACGCATCACGATTTGACGATACGAAAATCAACAAAGCACATGAGCACCTACATTTTTTCCTCCGAATCCGTTGGCGAAGGTCATCCAGACAAAGTTTGTGACACGATATCCGACGCAATTCTCGACGCCTGCCTCGCGATCGATCCCAAAAGCCGCGTGGCCTGCGAAACCTTTGTGAAGAGCAATATGGTGGTCGTGGGCGGTGAAATCACCATTCCGAAAATTGGTCAGAAGCCGATCGGATCGGTGATCAACGTCGAGAAGGTGATTCGTGACGCGGTGCGCGGCATCGGCTACACGAACGACGACGATGTGTTCCACGCTGACAAGATTTTCATCAACAACTACCTGACCACCCAATCGCCGGACATCGCCCAAGGCGTGGATGCGAAGAAGGCGACAGGCAAGAAAACCGGGGAGCAAGGTGCGGGCGACCAAGGCATCATGTTTGGTTACGCTTGTGACGAGACTCCGGAGTTGATGCCTGCACCGATCATGTTCGCGCATCGCCTCGGCCGTGAACTGACCCGCATTCGCAAGGCTGGCAAACTCGCCAAGTGGCTGCGCCCGGATGCTAAATCGCAGGTTTCTGTCGAATATGTCGATGGCCGGCCGACCCGCATCGTCAATGTGGTGATTTCCACCCAGCATGCGGCGAGCGTGACGCACGCCGAGATTGAGAAATTCTGCATCGAGCAGGTGATCAAAAAGATCCTGCCGAAAAACATGCTCACCAAGGACACCGAGTATCTCATCAACCCGACCGGTAATTTCGTGATCGGTGGCCCTCAAGGCGACTCTGGTCTAACCGGTCGCAAGATCATCGTGGATACCTACGGCGGTACCGGTCGTCATGGTGGCGGTGCGTTTTCCGGAAAGGACCCGTCGAAGGTCGATCGTTCCGCAGCCTACATGGGCCGCTGGGTCGCCAAGAATGTGGTTGCCGCAGGACTTGCCACCAAGTGCGAGGTGCAGTTCGCCTATGCCATCGGGCACCCGCTTCCGGTGAGCGTGCACGTCGATACCTTCGGCACCGGCACTGCTAGTGATGAGAAAATCCTCGCGGGTATTCTCAAGGTGTTTTCCTTCAAGCCAGCAGACATCGTCAAACAGCTCAACCTACTTCGCCCGATCTACTCCAAGTCCACCAACTACGGCCACTTCGGCAAGGAAGACGCGGATCTCCCATGGGAGAAGACGGATAAGGTCGCCGCGCTGAAGAAGGCGGTCGGCTGAGGCCTCTTTAAGACACAAGACACAAGACTTGAAGACACAAGAATAGAGAAGAGACTTTCATGGCATTGCATCAGTTTGAGGAGTTGGAGGTTTGGAAGCGCGGGTCTCGGCTTGCTGTGGACATTCTGAAAATGATCGACCCGATCAAATTGTATGCTTTGAGGGATCAGATGGCGCGGAGTTGTATATCGGTTCCTTCCAACATTGCGGAAGGTGCTGAGCGTGATAGTGATCGTGAGTTCCGGCGTTTTCTTGCGATTTCAAAAGGTTCAATTGGCGAACTCCGCACCCAACTCTACATCGGATTGGCCGCCGGCGTTTTCACCAACGAAGCCGCCATGCCTTTGATCAAGGAAGCCAAGGAAGTCAGCTCCATGCTCGAAGGTCTCCGCAAACGCCTCGTTGGTCCAGGAATCATCAACAGTCTTCTCTCGATCTTCTTCTGATTCTTCATCTTGTCTTGTGTCTTGTGTCTCAAAGTCTTGTGTCTCTCTGCCAATAAAATCTCAACCACACCCCAACCAACCAACACCCCATGAGTTTTACCGACTACAAAGTTCGCGACATCGGCCTTGCCGATTTCGGCCGTAAGGAAATTGAAATCGCCGAGCATGAAATGCCCGGATTGATGGCGACCCGTGCCAAGTATGGTCCTGAGAAGCCGCTGCAAGGTGTGCGCATCATGGGCTCGCTGCACATGACGATTCAGACCGCGGTGCTCATCGAAACGCTTGCCGATCTCGGTGCGGAAGTGCGCTGGGTTTCCTGCAATATTTTCTCGACCCAGGATCACGCCGCCGCCGCCATCGCTGCCGCTGGTTTTCCAGTGTTTGCCTGGAAGGGTGAAACGCTGGAAGAATATTGGTGGTGCACATGGCAGGCGCTGGTCAACCCAGCCGGCCTTGGGCCGGAGCTCATCGTCGATGACGGTGGCGACGCCACGCTTCTCATCCACAAGGGCTTCGAAATGGAAAATGGTTCAACCTGGATTGAAACCGCCTCCGAAAGCCATGAGGAGCAAGTGATCAAGGATTTGCTCAAGGATATCAAGGTCAAGCAACCGGGCATCTTCGCGAAGATCGTGAAAGACTGGAAAGGTGTTTCCGAGGAAACGACCACCGGTGTGCATCGTCTCTATCAAATGGCCAAGGCCGGCACGCTGCTCGTTCCTGCGATCAACGTCAACGACTCGGTGACCAAGTCGAAGTTCGACAACCTCTACGGTTGCCGCGAATCGCTGGTGGACGGCATCAAGCGCGCCACCGACGTGATGATTTCCGGCAAGGTGGGCGTGGTTTGCGGCTATGGTGACGTCGGCAAGGGCTGCGCCCAAGCTCTCCGCGGCCAAGGTGCGCAAGTGGTCGTCACCGAAGTCGATCCGATCTGCGCGCTGCAAGCGGCGATGGAAGGATTCCGCGTGCTCACTATCGAGGACACTCTCGGTTGGGGTGACATTTATGTGACCACGACCGGCAACAAGGACATCATCCGCCTTGAGCACATGGAGAAGATGAAGGATCAGGCGATCGTTTGTAACATCGGTCACTTCGACAACGAGATCCAAATCGACAAGCTCAACAATGCTGCGGGTGTGGTTCGGACGAATATCAAACCGCAGGTGGATAAGTATACCTTCCCGACTGGCAACAGCCTTTACATGCTGGCTGAAGGCCGCTTGGTGAATCTTGGATGCGCTACCGGCCATCCGAGCTTCGTGATGTCCAACAGCTTCACCAATCAGACGCTCGCGCAAATCGATCTCTGGAAGAACAAGGACACCTACAAGGCCGGTCAAGTTACCGTGTTGCCAAAACACCTCGACGAGGAAGTCGCCCGACTCCACCTCGCCAAGGTCGGCGCGAAGCTCACCAAGCTCACTACCGAGCAAGCCGACTACATCGGCGTCTCGGTGAACGGCCCGTTCAAGGCGGATCAATACCGCTATTGAGTTTTGTTTTTAACTTAAACGCCCGGATGGTTCGCTATCCGGGCGTTTTTGTTTTGCCGGGGGATTTTATTTTCCACGTGCGACGAACTGGAGCGCGGAATTCATTCCAATGCCTTTAAGGCATTGGAATGAATTCCGCAAGCAAGCTGTGATGTTTCTCGCGGAATGAATTCCGCGCTCCAATTGGGAAGACTTCTCATTCTCTTCGCAGGTGTAGCCAGCCGGAACTTAGCTGCGGTTTCGCTGCTCGCTGATCCAAGTGTAGAGCAGCACCCATAGCGAAAGAGCGAGTCCGAAGAGCGGGATTTGCAGCAGGCTGGGGAGGGAGTAGAGGACGCAAACGACTGGGAGCCAGACTCCCCAGTTTGCGAAAACAACAGGCACCATCACATCCCGCGCGTAGGCCTTAGTGAAGTAACGGCGATAATCGGTTAGGCTGTAGCCGGAGTGTTTCCAGTCATAGAGCCAGCAGGTGAGGGGTGTGGCAATGAATGGCGAATAAAGGAATTGATCGAAGAAAACCTTGGTCGCGACGATGCGAAAGGTCGCCTCCGCGCCAAAGACGACCGCTTGGGTGCGGTAGAAGATGTCCACTAACAAGCCCATGACGCACCAGAACGGGACGGTGAAAAGAAGGTTATCGAGGTTCGCGCGCGACACCCGGCCTTTTTGGAAAACGAGGATACGCATGATTTCCGGGATGACCGCCCCGGCGATGATGGCGGAGACGGCTGAGTATCCGAAGTCCCAACGCTCCTTGAGCACGGCAAGTCGATCGAGCCATTGG
>CAYRLT010000550.1:0-24196 GCA_964425095.1 uncultured Luteolibacter sp. | reverse complement strand
GGCGATGGCCACGCGTTGTTCCTGTCCGCCAGAAAGCTCGGATGGCGTGTGATGAATACGATCGCCTAATCCCACGAGCGAAAGCGCGGTTTCCACCCGTGCATGGCGTTCCTTTTTGGATAGCGGCGAAAGCAGCAACGGCAACTCGACGTTTTCAAAGGCGGTCAGCACCGGCACGAGATGATAGAGCTGAAAAATATAACCCACATTCTCCGCCCTCCATTTTGTTAGCGCACTACGGGAAAGCCCGGCAAGCTCGGTGCCAGCGATCACCAACGATCCCGTAGTGGGAGAATCGATGCCTGAAAGCAAGTTGAGTAAGGTGGTTTTACCCGAGCCGGACGGCCCCATCAGCGCAAGGAATTCGCCTTGCGGCACTTCGAGGTTCAGCGCTTCGAGCGGCGTCACAAGCGTGCTACCCTTGCGATAGCTTTTGGAAACCCCGGCGCATTGAATCATGGGCAGTATCATAGTGGTTTGAGGGAGGGATTGACGCGTTGACCATCGCGCAGGTTTTGAGGATCGATGATGACGTTCTCACCGGCACGCAGACCGTCCGAGATCCGGACAAATCCGTCGCGGATCTCGCCGCTGGAACTCACAGCGCGTTTTGTCACCCGCTGTGTCTCGGGATCGCAGACCCATGCGAACCCGTCGGAGAGTGCCGCTTGCGGAATCCACATGGCGAGCGATCCGGCGGCGGGACCGGACGGCGCAGCCTTACTACCGAGAAACTCGATGCGGCAGAGCATTTCCGGGCGCAATGATTCGATCGGGTCCAGAATGCGGACCTTCGCCTGAAGGGTGTTGCGTTGCACATCGGCCTCGCCAGTGATACGCGTGACTTCGCCGTTGAAAACCTTTTCCGGCAGCAAACTGCAGCGGATTTTCGCCTGCTGACCGACGCTCAGGCCTGACGCATCAGCCAATGGCACATCAACGCGCACTTGCAGTTTGTCCGGCTGATAGAGAATGGCGATCGTCGAGCTATCAGGATCATCCATGCCGAGCCTCTTCTTCTGGCCCGGCGCGGCGAGCAGACGCAGCACACGGCCCGTGACCGGAGAAACGATGCGGGTCCGATCAAGCGCGAGTTTTGCTTGTGAGAGTTCCACATCGGCCATGCTCACCTCGGCTTCGCGGACTTTCGTTTCGATTTCCATCCGGGCGATTTCCGCTTGGGCTGCGCCACCATCCGCCTCGGCGGCAATGCGTTGCAAACGTTCGCGATCCAATCGCAGACGGGCGGAAACGACGTTCGACTCAGGCACCGTGCCTTTCGGCAATGTGGACAAACGCGTGTGTTGGTCGCTCGCCTCGTCCTGCAGGGTGAGCGCGGCCTGAACGATGGCTAACGCCGATTCATACTTCTTCCGCGCAGCGGCGATGGAAGCGATCTGGGTGTCGCGAACGGCCTTCAACATGCCGAGCTTTTGCTCTGCGGCAGCATGGGCAAGGCGGGCATCCGCATCATCCAAGGAGGCTAACGGGGTCCCTTTCGTGATCGCGGCGCCTTCTAGCACATGCACCGTATCGATCACGCCATCGATTAAAGCCGTCGCCTTGATCGGCAACGGATCAGGCTCGATCCAGCCACTGGCTTGAAACACCATGGCTCCCGAAGATGCCTTTTCGACTCGCCCACTGGCCGGTGCCGATGCCGTAGCCAAAACCAAGCCAATTTTAACGTCCGGCGCGGGCAGCAAGCGGTCACGAAACAAGGCTAGAAACAGCAGTGCGAAGCCAGCGATGATTGCTAGCGGAACGATCCATGCGGGAAATCGTCGCTGAGCAGATTGATCCGGAGCTGGGTGGGAAAGCGAATTGAGTGATGGAATAGGTATCATAAAATGTGGGTCTTTAACAAAGCCACGAAGCGATGATAGAAGATTTTGAACATACTATTTTTGGGAAAAATCCACGTCCACACATGGCATGGGGACGAAGTCATTGGAATATCAGGCAAGCCCGGCCGCAAACGTGCGGCAGTTGGGGCAAGAACGTCGCGCCACCAAGGCACGACGGAGCATCGTCACGGGACGCTCAGATCAACGGCGGCCTGTCCGACGACAGGTAAGGCCCTTCGGGGATCAATGCGCGCTCAGGGCGCAGCCGCAGCCGATATGAGGCGGGCGACGCCAAGCGGCATGCGGCTTGGTTATCCGAAACCAACGGTAAAACATGGCAACATGCACCACCTTGGTGGTGATGTTCCGAAGGACAATTCTTATCATGCGGGGAATCGCACGGCGCGTCATTTTCGTGAGGATGACCGGTATGGCAATCTTCTGTCATCGTCGCGAGAACCTCGCAAGGGTCATGCGCCAAGACACGAAGTTGCAACCCGAATAGGACGGCAACTACCAACAGCCATGATGCGAGAGTTTTCATTACGCGCGGAAAGGAATAATCGAAATCCGGACGATCACAAGAAATTTCATATCCGCAATATGTCTCATTCCGGAAGGTGTTCGACGCAATATTCCCGCCCGTTGCTACCGACACGAAACTCCAAATTTGGATCGTTTGCATCCGTCCGGCCACATTCTGAACATGCGTGAAACGCCTCTTCCTCAGGTTCCTTCGCCGTATTGAAGCGCCGCCGCCGTTTGGCGGATTCTATCACCCGCGCCGTTCCCCGAAGGGCTGGAATTCCCGCCCAGATGATAAAATTTGCAAAAGCCATCAGGATAAATGGCAGCAAGATAGGCGTCGATATCACAAGCAAGAGCAATCCCACCGCCCCAATCACACCCAATATGCCGATACGAACCGGAAGAATGAACATTAGCATGATTTCCAGCTTCGGATACATCAGCGCGAATGCCAAAAATGCGGAGGCATACAGTGCGAAGCCGCTGAACGGAATTGGAAACGGATAAGCGAAATTCGCGATAAGAATCAAAATCATCCCCACGTAGCAAAAGAGCGAAGTCTTAAACGAACCCCACGCCCCTTCCAGGCCATCACTGACCATAAATGCAAAATTCACCGCGCAGGCCAAAAACACAATACTCATCATACTCGGCCGCCCTACGCCCGAAACTGCGAAAAAACAGGTCACCATCCGCCAAATTTCCCCAGCACCGATCTTCGCGCGGTCAAAATCCAACAGCAATCCGATGTCCGGCCTGAGGAATTGCAGCACGAACACCAACACCTGCATCAACGCATAGTATCTTAATAAACCCGGGAAGGACAGCCATCCCAGACGGCGTTCAAGTTGGTCGATTCGTGACATGTGCCGGACAACATCCCGATTTCCTGCAGATTGACAAGCCCGAGTCACCTTCTCAGACTCCGCCTCGTCATGCAGGAATTGAAACACTCACCACTGGAAAGCGCCCACCAGGCTCTCGGCGCCCGTCTGGTCTCTTTTGCCGGTTGGAATATGCCGGTCCAATATTCCTCGATCATCGATGAACACAACGCCGTCCGCACGAGAGTCGGCATCTTTGACATTTCCCACATGGGCCAATTCCTTGTCAGCGGCTCCACCGCCGCCGCCTGGCTCAATCGGATGCTCACCAACAACATCGCCAAAATCGAACCCGGCCAAGGCCAATACACGCTCATGCTCAACGACAAGGGCGGCGTCATCGACGATCTCATCGCCTACCGCACCGCGGAAAACGACTACTTCCTCGTGGTCAACGCCTCCATGATCGATGAGGATTTCTTTTGGATGGCCGGGCATCAAGACGAACAAGTCACCCTGCGCAACGAGAGCGACCTCTGGGCCGGCATGGCCATTCAAGGACCGCTCGCCACAGAAATCTTCGCCGAAGTCTGCCCTGATGAAGTCCTGCCACCGCGCAATGGAATCACCACCACCGCCGCCGGAGCTATCGTTTGCCGCACCGGTTACACGGGCGAAGATGGCTTCGAGTTCTTCTGCCAGGCCGATGAAGGCCTTTCCTATTGGGAAAAATTTCTATCGGCCGGGGCCGCCCCCTGCGGGCTTGGCTCACGCGACACCCTCCGCCTTGAAATGGGCTACCCGCTCAACGGCAACGACCTCTCACCGGAACGCACGCCCATCGAGGCCGGTCTCGGGTTTTTCTGCGACCTCGAAAAAGGCGACTTCATCGGCAGCGAAACCCTTATCCGTCAGAAAACCGACGGACCCACCATCAAACTCACCGCGCTCCAATACACCGAAAAAGGCCCGCCGCCGCGAGCCCATTACCCCGTCGCCTCCGCCGATGGCAGCGTCATCGGCGAACTCGCCAGCGGTGCCCTCTCCCCATCCCTCATGACCGGCATCGGCATGGCCTACCTCCCCGCGGAATTTTCCAATATCGGCACCGACCTCAACATCGACGTCCGTGGCCGCCTCTTCCCCGCCAAAGTCGTCAAAAAGCCGTTCTATAAGAAATAGGATCGTGGATTGAAGATCGTGGATGAAGAATCCTCCACATCTTTGCGATCCCCATTCACGTTCCAGCCTCTTCGATCCAAAATCTCCAATCCACTATCTATCCCAATGAACATTCCATCAGACCTCCGCTATTGCTCCTCCCACGAATGGGTTCGCCTTGAGGGCGACATCGCCACCGTGGGCATTTCTGATCACGCTCAAGAAGAACTCACCGACGTCGTCTTCGTCGAGTTGCCCGCCAACGGCCGCGCCGTCGATGCCGGCGATCCCTGCGCCGTCGTCGAATCCGTAAAAGCTGCCAGCGACATCTACGCCCCCATCGGCGGCGAGATCATCGAGGGAAACCCGGATGTCGAAAGCGACCCATCGCTCGTCAACACCGACCCCTACGGCAAAGGCTGGATCTTCAAACTCCGCGTCAAAAACGCGGAGGATGTCGCCAGCCTGATGGATGCCGCCGCCTATCAGGCGCACATTTCCTAAGCGTCGTCCGCTAACAAAAGCACTCGCTCCGCTATCTTTGTGAATCTCGATTTGCGAGATTCACGCATATGCGTGGCGGCCATCACCTAACTGGCCAATCCATAGGATCAAAATACCTGTATAGTTGCAGTCTTAAGACTCTGCGCCGCAAATCCAGCCTCAGACATCCTGGCCTCTGCCGAAATCCCGGTCAATGCCCGTGAAATCGCGTGAGCCCATTTAGCTCCGGGCGAGACGCCCAGACCACTGTGGCGCGGGCGTCTCCGCCCGCCGCAATCTCATCCCATTTACCGGTGCTTCAGGAGATCTGAGACCACAAAAAACGGCGAACCTCTGCAGGCTCGCCGTTTTGGATGATTCGTTAGAATCGCGATTCAGGAATCAGATTCCCTTTTTCACGATGTCGCCGAGCAGGTCGATGACGCGGTTCGAATAGCCCCACTCGTTGTCATACCAGCTGATGAGCTTGAAGAACGTCGAGTTGAGTTCGATCGAAGAGCCGGCATCGAAGATCGAGGAGGCCTTGCAATGGATGAAGTCGGAGGAAACTACTTCGTCATCGGTGTATTCGAGGATGCCCTTGAGGTAGGTCTCGGAAGCCTTTTTGAGGGCAGCCTTGATTTCGGCAAGCGAGGTTTCCTTGGTGGTCTTCACGGTGAGGTCCACAGCGGAAACGGTCGGGGTCGGCACACGGAAGGCCATGCCGGTGAGTTTGCCGGCGACTTCGGGGCAAACGAGGGCGACAGCCTTGGCGGCACCGGTGGTGGACGGAATGATGTTGATCGCAGCGCTGCGGCCACCCTTCCAGTCTTTCTTCGACGGGCCATCCACGGTTTTTTGCGTGGCGGTGTAAGAGTGGACGGTCGTCATGAGACCCTCGGCGATGCCGAATCCTTCCTTGAGTAACACATGCACAAGCGGGGCAAGGCAGTTGGTGGTGCAGCTGGCGTTGGAGATAATGTGGTGCTTGGCAGGATCGTAAAGGTGATCGTTCACACCTTGCACGAGCGTGATGTCCTCACCCTTGGCTGGAGCGGAGATGATGACTTTCTTGGCACCGGCGGTGATGTGGCCCTTGGCTTTTTCAGCATCGGTGAAGAGGCCGGTGGATTCGATCACGACGTCGACGCCGAGTTCTTTCCATGGCAGGCCTTCCGGCGAGCGGGCGCTCACGACTTTGATGTCGTGGCCGTTGACGACGATGATGTCGTCCTCTTCAAGCTCAGGGGAGGATTTCTTCGAAGAAACCGTTCCGTTGAAGCGACCCTGAGTGGAGTCGTATTTGAGGAGGTAAGCGAGGTTATCCGCAGGAACGATATCGCCGACAGCGGCGACATTGAAGGTTGTTCCAAGGTGGCCTTGCTCGACGAGGGCACGGAATACAAGGCGGCCGATGCGGCCGAATCCGTTGATGGCAATAGTGGTCATAACAGTATGTGGGGATGCCAATGCGGCTTTTCCGCCCGGCGGGGCGGGATTGTGCACGCCAAACCCGGCACGTCAACCCCCTGACGGAAATGCGCAGAATATGCGCGGTTTTAAGCAAACTCCCCGGCTGAGTCCCAATCGGCTGATTTCAAAAATCAACGTTAGAGCCTGAGAAAATTCCGAATCAGGCGAATTCCGGCGTCCTGGCTTTTTTCGGGATGGAACTGACAAGCCAATAAGTTCGGTAATTCGATAGCCGCGGCGAAGGTGTCAGCACCATAAGTGGTCTCGGCGGCAATAACCGCAGGATTTTCCGGCACTGGGAAATATGAATGAACGAAGTAGAAATACGGTTCAGCACCCAGACCGGCCCAGTTTCCGGAGTCCGGATTCCGCGGCAATGCGGAGTTCCATCCCATGTGCGGGATTTTCAGGCCCGGTGTCTGGGTAAAGCGGCGGACGATACCCGGGACGATGCCTAGCCCGGCCACGCCCGGAGTTTCCTCGCTGGATTCGAATAAAATCTGATAACCGAGGCAGATACCGAAGTAGGGCTTACCGGCAGCCACCCAGTCACGGATCGCGCTGAGCAACCGACGGTTTTCGAGTTGCGCCATGCAATCGCCAAACGAGCCGACACCCGGTAACACCAAATGGGTTGCGTCGGCTAAATCATCCGGTGAGGAGGCAATAACGGGCTGGACGTCAAGCGCGTGCAGGGCGTTGGCGACACTGCGAAGATTACCGGCCCCGTAGTCAATGAGCGCGACCTTCACAATGCGTCTTTGGTGCTAGGGATTCCAATGACACGTGCATCCCGCTCGCAGGCATCCCGCAAGGCGCGTGCAAGGCCTTTGAAGATCGCTTCCGCAATGTGGTGACCATCGCGGCCGTAAAGCAACTCGACGTGGATGTTAGCCCGCAGATTGGAAGCTACGGCGCGGCAGAACTCCTCGACAAGGGTGAATGGCATGTTAGGCGCTGACGGGGTGCCGGCTGGCGCTCGGAATTCGAGATGCGGGCGGTTGCTGAGATCTACGACGACGCGAACGAGAGTTTCATCCATCGGTAGATAACAACAACCATAGCGGCGGATACCCTCCTTGGTTCCCAAGGCCTCGCGAAGGCATTCGCCAATGACGATGCCGGTGTCCTCGATGGTGTGATGGTAGTCCACGGCAATGTCACCGACCACCTTCACGTCCAAATCAAACAGTCCGTGTTTCGAAAACAACGTGAGCATGTGATCGAAAAACGGAATACCGGTTTCGATGTTGGATCCCCCTGAACCGTCGAGGTTGATCGAGAGCTCGATGGCGGTTTCAGCCGTTTTCCGGCTACGGTTGGCTATGCGTTTGGCAGACATGGCGGCTGAATCGAATTAGGGTTTGGGGCCGGCGGCTTTGGCGGCGTCTTGGAGCTTATCAATGTATCGTAGCGAAACTCCTGCGGACTTGGCTGCGGAGATCGCAGTGGTGACTGCAGCTTTATTTCCGCCTTCTTGAATCAGCAACAAGGCATCGCGATAAGCTTTTCCGCCATCACCCACCGCTGTTTTTTTCGCGGTCTCCAGACGGGCGAGTTCCCGTTTGCCATAAGCCAAGGTTTCCACCAAAGACAACTTGTGAAAAGGATGGGGCGAAACCCAGCCGATTTTTGCCGCCTTCTGGGCCTGAAAGCGATTTTCAAGCGCCATGGTTTCTTGTTCGATCGCGTTGATCGTTTGATTGCGGTCCGCCAAAGGCATCTGTTCAAGGCCAACCTGACGATCTTTGACCCGCTCATCGAAGGTTGATAGGGATTGATTGATCCCGGCGATGTAAATGCCAATCACCTGCTTGATCATCGGAACCAGTCCGTCATACGCTGCGGTGTTACGGAAATCGCGCTCAAATTTCAAAAAATCGCGGAGCGCCTCCAGGTATCGCGCATCGTCAATCAAGCGCCTGATACTTGCAGCGCCAATCCGGGCGTCGATGTCATAAGCATTGGCATGGTATTCTACCGGCGGGATGATTTTGCCATCCAGTTTGACCGCTCCGGCGAGGATCTCGTTAGCCTCAGATTTGAGCATGACGAGCATTTCCTTAGCCACTTTGGATTTCGAACTACCCCGATGTTCTGTCAGGAACTTTTCAACCGCGTGGATTCTCTGATCGTATTGCGCGGCGGTTAACGCATCTGGAAGCGGAAACAATTCCGCAATAGCCGCGAACGCCGCCACATCCGGTTTTTCCTTCACGATACTCACAACGTCCGCCTTGGCGATCACACGCTCATCCTTAATGCCTTTGGCAAACTGTATCTCCACAACATAGGAAGTGGAGTCTTGCTTAATAATATTACCAATGAGTTCTGTGCCATCCTTCATCAGCAATGTATCCGCTAGCCCCGGTAGTGTGAGGAGCCCAAACCAAAGAAAGGCGGAATTAAAATAGAATTTCATGATGGTTGATATTGGATATGAAAGCTGATTACGCCCTCTGAGGAGACTTTTCCTCATTTTTCCGCCGAGGGCAAGAGCGCTTCTTGCAGGGCTTCGGGAGTCGTAACGTCGACGCTTTTCTTTTCAGATAGAAGAATTCTGACAGAGCCCGTTGGCACCCCATCCTCAGGGCGAGCGGAACGTCGCTGAATCACCCGCAAAGGGAGACGACCGATGGCGGCTTCGAGCGCAGGAGAAAGACCCGCCCCGGTAATGACAGCAACCTTGTAATGCCGGATGAGCGTTGCCAGCATTAGATCCGTATGGGGAATCGGACGATCCATCACATAGGTCGGCAGCGGAGTGGCGAGTTCGCTGAAGCCGGCCACTAGCGGACGCCCAAGCTCGGCGAACCGAATCTGCGCCATCGACACCAAACCAGCGGTGGAGTCATCGAAGAGCATGGAAAGATCGGTGACGGGAAGGTCGATGATTTTCGCCTCATCCGGGCATTCCTTGAGAAACCCGTCGCCGGCGAACATTTCCGACGATATGGAGGCAAGGTCTTCGGACCAGATGAGCCATGAATCATCGCTAGTGATGGCCGCGACATCAAGCGAGGATTGAAGCGCTAGGGCATAGAGAAATGCGCGGCCGGCACCAATTGAGTCTGGGGTCTGCTGGCCAAACAGCCGGAGTTTGGGCCCAGCTCCGAAAGCTTCACGAGAGCGATTCAACAAGGTGACAGCCTTCGCTCGATAGACTTCTTCACCGGTGATAGTGTATGCCGCCGCATAGGCTGAGACCATACGAAAGGAGGCACCTGCGTGGGGATATTCGTCACTCCCTGATTTACCAAAACGTTCGTTGCGAATCGCGAGGAGTTTCGCGCGGACAGCCTCGAACCTTGGCGCGAAAACCTCGGGAGAAACCGACAAATCAGCGGCGATTTCAGCGACTGATCGGGTGAGGCCCAAGGTGTTTTCCCGGAAATATTCGCGTTCTGTATCCACCTCTGACGGCAGGTTTCCCAAGTTTTTCATGCCCGTGGCCTTGATCCACCAAGCCGCGTCCTCCTTACCAAGCGCCGCCTCGACATCCTCGACCTGCCACATGAATTTCCGGGGATCAAATTCTTTGGCCAGCCCGATCGAAAACAAGCCATCCTGCGTGAGATAGTTTTTTTCAGCGAACGAGATCAATCCAAGAGCCTTTTCCAGTGCTCGTGGATCCGCGGTCGCACGGTATGCGGCGATTAATGCAACAATAGCCCGGCCTTGTCCGGGGCAATCCCGCATGAACGAAGGAAAAGACCATGAATTACTGCGGCGGGATGAGAACACACTGCCATCCAGCGGGTCGAACATCGCACTTGGCAATAAATCGCTCAACAACCCCCGCGTGGTTTCCATGCAACGAGCACGCAGCTCAGAAGTAAGCCCCGGACGAATTGCGGCAGAAGCCAACAACTCAAGCGAACTCGATGGAAATAAGCCGCCAGCCTCATCGAAACTCCGAGAATATGGATCGTAAAGCGATGCGAGTTGCCGAATACCGCGAACCACATCCAAGGCGGGTTGCTCACTGGTGATCAAGGAAACCTTGCGCTGCTCGAAACGGCGACGGCGATTCACATTATCCAAGGCGCTGTTTTTTAACACGTATCCCGATGAGGCCTTGTCCAACGGCATTTTGGCATCATCTTCCCAGATCTGGGAAACCATCGAGTGGGATTGGTTGAAAAAGGTCAAAACCGCAGCGGGATCAGACGACGATACCGGAATCCATGCCACCGGATTTCCTTCATAGGTCATCCAAACAAATAGCGGCAATTGCAAAGGACGACCGATTTCAGCGCAGAGGTCGGCAGTTAAAACCCCAACCTCGCGGGCGGCATCCCCATCCACCAGTATCGGAACATAGCGCTCATTGATGGTCGCTACAGTGTCCGGGAAGGAAACCAACGCATCCAGAACTTTCAGGAATCCCGGCTGCTGGGGCATCGCAATAACGCAAAACACGAGGCGGCGTGAGGCCTTGGCATGTTCCATGCTCTCCTTCGTCCAAGGTTGCCAATGGATCGGCGAGTCCACCTGACTCTGATATAATGCACCGGGTAGTGCGCCGAGGGCATTGTGTTGCAGCTCAGTGACGATCACCGCGGGCGCAGTGTTCTTATTTTGATCGCGTTTCCCAGACCGACAGGAGACGTTCAACAAAACCAAACCACAAAGAGCCATAGCAACCAACAGTGGGATCAGAAATTTACGGGGGTTCATGAATGGGATGGTGTATGGAAATCTTGAGCAGGATTTCCCGTTGCGGGCTTATCATGAAGAAAAGACTTCCGGTGTGGCAAGCTGAAGCTAGTCTCGCCGCACAATTCCCTTCGCCGAGTGATCAGCATCGCAGTCTCAAGCCAAAAAGGAGGAGTGGGCAAAACCACGGTCTCAATCAACCTCGCCCATGCCTTCGCACGCGCGGGCATCCGCACACTACTCGTGGATGCCGACCCGCAGGGCTCGGTCGGCCTCTCGCTCACCCGCCAATCCCGCTTACTCTCAGGGTTTTACGATTATCTCACCGATCCAAGCATCCCGCTGGACCGACTAATCGTTCCAACCCGCTTGGAAACCTTCTCTCTCATGGCCAGCGGCCAAGCCAGCGATTACGAGGCGGGCGGCGGCATGGGCGCGCACCTCGCCCGTGTCCGGTCCTTTTTAAGCAACATTTCCGCCCGTGGTTTCGACCTTTGTCTAATCGACACCGCCGCCGGACTCTTCGGCGTCACCGGCGATGTGATCGCCTCCAGCGATGCGGTCATGATTCTCCAGCAAGCCGAGCCGCTCGGCATCCGCTCGGTCCCAAAACTCCTCGAAGGATTGAACCGCCTCCGCGTCTCAAACCCCAGCCTTTCCGTGCTCGGCGTTTGCCTGACGATGGTGCAGCACGATCTCGCGGAAAGCACCGGTGCCGCCGCCGCACTCCGCCAATTGCTGCCGCCTACCATGGTTTTCAACGCGGAAATCGCCCGCGACGGCTTGTATGTCCGGGCCAGCGCCCGCGGCCTGCCCGTCGGATCGATGGAAGATGGGGCCGAGGCCCAAAAGCTGTTTGATGCCCTTCGCATTGAAATTGAAACAAAACTCCAACCCGCCAATTCCCGGCACTCCCCTTACCGTTCATGAATTCTGTCAGTCAATGGATCGATCCCGTTGAAGTCCGCCGCTTGGCGGAGGGGCTGATGATGCAGAGCAAAACTCCAGCAGCTCCAGTCACCCTCGCGGACGCAGGGTTTGACGCCGATTTTGTCGGTTTCGCCTCAGCGCCCCACTTGGAAACCCCCGCCCTTCCGCCGCAAATCATCTCGCCGCCTCCCACGCCCATCGCGGAAGCCCCGACCGAACCCACCCGAGTGAAACCCGCGCCAACCCAACCGGAAGCCGCGCGCATTCCCGCTGAAACCTCATTCCCCGAGAAAATCCAGCATTTCCGAAATTGGATGCGCCAACATTTCGACGCAGCCGATCTCTTCATCCTCGATCGTGAAGGCACTGTCATTTTCGACGAAAGCGGCCATGGTCGCCTGCATTTCCTAGCCCGCAGTCTCGCGCTCACTTCGCGCCGCGATGGCGCGCCTGTGGCAAATGTGCACCTCAAAATCACAGCCGACACCAGCGTCGAAATCATCCCCGCCGCGTCGACCGACGGCTGGCTTGTGCTGGGCGCAGTCGTTCCCAAACCACTTTCAACCAACTCGATCACCGCTGTGATCGCGGAACTCTCAAAATTAAGCGCACCGCCCTTCCCACGCTGAGTCGCTCTCTCAATCGCCAAAAGTCGTCCCGACCCGCCGCCCCGCAACAATCAACGGGTGATCCGGCGGCACATGGCGCATCCGGCCCGCCAGATCAGCGAGCGGCACGAGTTTCAACTCGGTCCCCTGCAAGGCCAACATCACGCCATAAATCCGCTCGTTCAGCACCGCCGCGCACTCGGCTCCAAGCCAAGTCGCAAACACACGGTCCGCTGCAGACGGCGTCCCCCCACGCTGTAAGTGCCCTAAAATCGTCAACCGCGTCTCCTGCCCAGTCAGTTTCTCCAAATTCCGCGTCAGCCGGATGGTATGACCGACATGCTCATCATGAAATTTCCGGAGTTTCTCCTTCGACTCCGCCCGCGTTTTCTTCGAGTCCGCCTGGTCGCGCCCCTTCACCAGCGCCTCAACATCGCGCGCCTCATCAACCGACATTGAGCCTTCCGCCACCACCACAATGCTGAAACGTTTCCCGCTTTGCGTCCGCCGGCGGATCGCATCGGCGATTTTTTCGATATCGTAAGGCATTTCCGGCAGCAAAATCACATCCGCGCCGCCTGCGATCCCTGCCTCCAAGGCCAGCCAACCCGCCCGATGCCCCATCACCTCCACCACGATGATCCGCTCATGGCTCGTCGCCGTGGAATGCAACCGATCGATCGCCTCAGTGGCGATTCCTAACGCCGTATCGAAACCAAACGTCCGATCGGTCATGGAAATATCGTTGTCGATCGTTTTCGGCAGCGTGACGACATTCAGCCCCCTCTCGACCAAGCGCAGCGCGTTTTTCTGCGTCCCTCCCCCACCAATGCAAACCAGCGCATCCAGATGATGTCGATGATACGTCGCGACGATCGCCTCGGTCATATCCGTTTCCTTGCCGCCGATGTTCATGCGGTGCGGCTTGTCGCGACTGGTGCCGAGGATCGTCCCACCATCGGTTAGAATACCCGAGAGCATCGCTCCATCCAGCTCCACCGTCTGGTCCTGCGCCAATCCTCGGAAACCATTCAGAAAACCCAGCACCCGCATGCCGTAATATTCCCGGGCCGCCTTGCCGAGCCCCCGGATCGCCGCATTCAATCCCGGGCAATCCCCGCCACTAGTGAGTATTCCAATGTGTTGTGCCATGGTGAAACCGTTCCTATGGCTTCAAAGCTACTCAAAGCCACACCCCGGAGACAAGCGGACATTCCACAGATACTCACCCAACACAAAAAACTCCACCATCCGTCCCGGAAGCAAACATTCCAAAAACTCCAAAATCAGCCTGACCAAATCACAACTTTCGATCTGGTAAGCAGCCACCGTCACCCGCAAACGCGCCGAAATTCTAAAGTCGAGGCGCGATGAAAACCATTCCAACCACTGCTTCCGAAGCCTTCCACCAAAAGCAACTTCCCAGAAACTAGGCCATTCCTGGCAGTAATCCTGAAGTCAGCCATGGGCGCAACCCGCTCCACCCGTCATCGCGGGCCACTGAATGGGGACTCCCAAACCCTGACTAAATCCCTGGAAATCCTGATAGGTAGGGTTTCTCCCCATAGACAGATGGTCGCGATTTACCGAGATTATGCTACTACCGAGCCAACGGATCAGGATCAATCTCAACGGTCATGAACTCTGCGAGCAAAAGCAATGTTAGGCGAATCCCGATTAAAGCTGCTGTCCGCAAAGTATCTGGCGGCCTTACGGAATCACGTCGCGAAGGCCGCTCCGACTGGTCTTCTGGCTGCGCATGAACTCGGCAAAACCGCAGTCGCCGACGGTCTGGAAACCCTGGGTCTGGCCCAGATCCATGAATTTGCGTTGGTTGAATTGAGTCTGCATGCGGCCCCATCCCCCTGCCGGGACGATTTGATCAATCGCGCTGCGGTGTTCTTCACCGAAGCCATCACCCCGATCGAAGAGACCCATTGTGCCGCGCGGGAAGCGAATGCGGACTTGCACCAACTGAACGTCGCCCTAGATGAGCGCACGCGCGATTTGGCGAACTCCAACCGCGAGCGGCAACAACAAGTCGTCGGGCGCATCCATGCGGAGGCGGCGCTCAGGGACAGCGAGGCGGCTTTCGGCCAACTGCTCAAGGACTCCAAGGAACTGGAACTACATCTACAGAAAGTGGCCCACCAGATTCTGGCGACGATCGAAGCGGAACAGAAGAAGATGAGCCATCAGCTCAATGATGAAATCGCCCAGACCCTGCTGGGCATCAATATCCGCCTGCTGACACTCAAAAAGCAGATCGCGATCAGCCATGAGAATATCAATCAAGAGATCACCGCCACCCGGAACCTGATTGAACAATCCTTAACTCTCATCAATCGAATCGCTCATGAATTCAACATCTAACAAGAACCGACAACGGACCGAGCTGTCGCAGATCTATCATGCGGCGTTGCGTAAATACCTACAGCAAGGACCTGATTCCGACATGGAGCCGGCCCGCGAGCTGGGACGACATGCGATGACCATCGGTCTCGAAACGCTGGACATGGCTAGGATCCACGAGATCGCTTTAGTCACCCTAGTCCTGCCCGCCTATTCTTCCGCTACCAGCAACAGTCTGATGGGTCGGGCGGGATTGTTTTTCGCTGAGGCCATCACCCCCATTGAGCAGACTCATCGCGGTGCGCGGGAGGCCAACACCCACCTGAATCAAATCGTCAAGGCACTGAGCCAGCGCACTCTGGAACTCGCCGACTCGGTGAGCGAATTGAAACAAGAAATCACCCAGCGAAAGGCGGTGGAGGAATCCCTCAGATCCAGCGAAAGGACTTCCAACGAGTTGTTGGAAAAGTCGCGCAGAATGCAGGAGGAGTTGAGGTTTCTATCACGTCAGTTGCTATCCGTTCAGGAAGCGGAACGCAGGAAAATCAGTCGTGAACTGCATGACGTCATCGCCCAAACCCTGACCGGCATCAACGTGCGACTGGCATCGTTGAAAGCAGAATCCGCCGCCAGCACCCAGCAACTCAACCGGAGAATCACCAGCACCCAGCGATTGGTGGAAAAATCGGTCGATATCGTCCACCGCTTCGCCCGGGAATTACGCCCGACCGTGCTGGACGATCTCGGGCTGATTCCGGCACTCCAGTCGTTCATGAAAAGCTATATCGAAGACACCGGCATCCACGCCAGTCTCAAGGTGTTCGCCGGAATCGAACGCTCTAACGGAACCGTGCGCACAATGCTCTATCGAATTGCCCTAGAGGCGCTCACCAATGTGGCCCGTCACGCAAATGCCAGCAAGGTGGAAGTCAGTATTCAAAATTCTAGCGGAAGCATTTGCATGGAAATCACCGACAACGGCGACGGCTTCGAGGTGAGCGGAAATTCACGGCCCCAAAAAAACAATCGTCTGGGCCTCCTCGGCATGCGGGAACGCGCCGAAATGGCGGGCGGCACGTTTTATCTGGAATCCACCCCCGGCCACGCCACCACGGTCCGCGTGATAATCCCTCCCACGAAAACCCGCAATCGGAAAACTCCTGCCGTAAAACCGAAAAAACCTTCAATGAAATGCCAGTAACTCCCATCAAAGTCCTGCTGGTCGAAGACCACCTGATCGTTCGCCAGGGATTGCGCGACCTGCTGAAACTTGAAGCGGATATCGCAGTCATCGGCGAGGCGGAGAACGGCCGCATCGCCTTGGCACTGGTCGCCAAACTCCGGCCCGACGTGGTGGTGATGGATGTCGCCATGCCGCTGCTCAATGGCTTGGAAGCAACCCGACAAATCCTCCTTGCCAACCCATCAGTAAGAATCCTCGTGCTCTCCGCCCATGGGGACGACACCTACGTGGAACAATTCATGAAGCTCGGCGCGGCCGGCTATCTGATCAAACAAACCGCCTCCCACATATTGCCTGCGGCAATCCGTGACGTGCACATGGGTAAACCCTTTTTCAGCCCCGACATAACCAAACGCCGGAAGACCCGCCAACGCAAAGACCGGGCAGCGGGCGACTCGCCGAAAATGAATCCCGCCACCCTGACTTCCCGTGAGATGGAAGTCCTGCAACTCGTCGCCGAAGGCAAGGCCAACAAGGAAACGGCCGACGCGCTGCACATCAGCATCAAGACCGTGGAGAAACACCGGCAACAGTTGATGAAAAAACTCGATATCCACGATACCGCCAGTCTCACCCGTTACGCCATCTCGACGGGCATCATCGAGAGTAGCGTCCAGGTGACCATTCTATAAGCATGTGGCGTCATCGCGACTACACCCGGCTATTTTCTATCAGAAAAAAATCCAGCATGAAAAAATCACAACCCAGCGAAATCACTGCCACCGATCCACCACGCAAAGAGGCCTTCCTGAAGACGGGAGCACTGCAGGACGCCATCCTCAACAGCGCCAATTTCTCGAGCATCGCCACCGATGAAAAGGGCGTCATCCAGATCTTCAACATCGGGGCCGAACGCATGCTTGGTTATGCCGCCGCAGACGTTCTGAACAAGATCACTCCGGCCGAAATTTCCGATCCACAGGAAGTCATCGCCCGTGCTGCGGCCTTGAGCCTGGAACTAGGAACTCCGATCACCCCCGGCTTCGAGGCCTTGGTCTTCAAGGCCTCGCGCGGGATTGAGGATATTTACGAGCTAACCTACATCCGCAAGGACGGCAGCCGCTTTCCGGCGGTAGTCTCAGTCACCGCATTGCGCGACGTCCACGATCACGGCGGCATCATCGGATATCTGCTGATCGGCACCGACAACACCGCGCGCAAACAAGTCGAGGAAGAACAGAAGAAACTCGACCAACTGCTGCGCGACCAACAGTTCTACACGCGTTCCCTCATCGAAGCCAACATCGACGCGATCATGACCACCGATCCATCGGGCCTCATCACCGACGTCAACAACCAGATGGAATCGCTGACCGGGCGCTCCCGCGACGAATTGATCGGAGAACCCTTCAAGAACAACTTCACCGATCCGGTTAGAGCCAAGTCCGCCATCAAGCGGGTGCTGCGCGAGGGCAAGGTCACCGACTATGAACTCACCGCCCGTGCCAAGGACGGCAACGAAACTGTGGTTTCATTCAACGCCACGAACTTCTATGATCGCGATGGCCTCCTACAAGGCGTCTTTGCCGCCGCGCGCGACGTCACGGAACGCAAACGCTGGGATCAGGTGTTGCAGGAAAACACCCTCGAACTCGAAACCGCCAAAGCCATCGCGGAAAAGGCCAACCTTGCAAAATCCGACTTTCTTTCCAGCATGAGCCACGAACTGCGCTCGCCGCTCAATGCGGTGCTGGGTTTCGCCCAGTTGATGGAATCCGACGCCCCCCCGCCGACACCCTCACAGAAGGCGAGCATCGACCAGATCCTCCATGCGGGATGGTATCTGTTGGAGCTGATTAATGAGATCCTCGATCTGTCAGTGATCGAATCCGGACGACTGACGTTATCGCTGGAACCCGTGTCTCTGCCCGAAGTCATGCTGGAATGCCAGGCGATGATCGAACCGCAGGCGCAAAAACGCGGCATCAGCATGACCTTCCCGCACTTCAAAGAGCCGTGTTACATCAAGGCGGACCGGACCCGAGTGAAACAGGTGCTCATCAACCTGCTTTCAAATGCGATCAAATACAATCAGGCGGGAGGAACGGTCATTGTCGAATGCGTGGCGGGCATTTCCAACCGCATCCGCATCAGCGTCAGGGATACCGGTGCCGGATTGTCTCCTGAAAAACTGGCGCAATTGTTCCAGTCGTTCAACCGACTCGGCCAGGAGGCCAGCGGCGAAGAAGGCACGGGCATCGGCCTGGTGGTAAGCAAGCGCCTGGTGGAACTCATGGAAGGCACCATCGGCGTGGAAAGCGTCGTCGGCAGCGGCAGCGTCTTCTGGATTGAGTTGCTATCTGAAGAGGACCCCCATGCCGGATACATCAAGGCAGCCTGCGCCACCATTGTCGATTCGTCGGTCTCCAAGGGCACGCGTTCGCGCCTCCTCTTGTATGTCGAGGACAACCCCGCCAACCTCAAACTCATCGAACAACTCATCTCGCGCCGCCCCGACATGCGCCTCCTAACAGCACAGAATGGCAGGGACGGAATCAACCTCGCGCGGGTGAGCCTGCCGGATGTCATTATAATGGACATCAATCTTCCCGGAATCAATGGCATAGAAGCCATGAAAATCCTCCGCCTCGATCCGGCCACGGCACATATCCCCATTGTCGCCCTGAGTGCCAATGCCATCCCGAGTGACATCGAAAAAGGCCTTGAAGCCGGCTTCCACCGCTATCTCACCAAACCCATCAAGGTGAATGAGTTTTTCGAAACCTTGAAAGGGGCGCTGGAGTTTGCAGACACCGGAGTCGATGTGGGGGCTGCGGATCGGGATGCCTAGCCCGTTTGCCAAAAGTAATTGCCGGAACCTCCTTCAGCGTGAACAACCAAGGGGTGGCCCGGTGTCAGAGAAGGCGAGGCCGGATCATCCTCAGAATCGTAAGCCTCCGTTTCCACAATCCGCCCGACGCATCCTAGCCACATAAATTGGCATCCTATCAACCCGCGCGCACAAGTCACCGGATCCTGCGTGAAAAAGTCCTCCCGTATCGCCCTCAGCCCGCAATGTTTCCCCGCCTGCGCCAAACCACAAGTCACCAATTACTTGTAACAGACACGCCCGCCAAACCGTAGTTTTTATGCGGCACTATGCGCCATCGGCCTCGTCCACTCGCGATTTACCCACCTTTACATCATGCATCCCATACGATCCGCCGTGCCATCGTCCGCAAGCCCGTTCCTTACCGCTCTGCTTGCCGCCATCCTGCTTCCGAGCGCGGTCTCACAAGCCCAGCCCGCTACCGCCGCGAATGACCCGGCCACCTCCCGCGCCAACGACCGTCTCTCCCCCGCCGAGTTTGCCAACCCTCCTACGCATGTGCGGCCCGGATGTTTCTGGGATTGGCTCAACGGCTCGATCACTCCCGAGCGCATCACGCAGGACCTGCAGGCCATGAAAGACGGCGGCATGCGCGGCGGTGAAATCTGGGACGTGGCCGCCATGGCCGATCCCGACAAACAGGTGCCCGCCGGTCCTGCGTTTCTCGGGCCCGAGTCCACGCGCCTGATCGCCCATGCAATTCGCGAGGCCGACCGGCTTGGCATGGAAATCGGAATCGTCGCTTCCAGCGGTTGGAATGCGGGCGGATCATGGATCCCCCCGGAACACGCCGGGAAAGCACTCTATCATTCCGCAACCACGGTGAGCGGGCCAACCCGTTTTCACGCCAAGCTGCCGCTGCCGGAACTCCCGAAACTCTGCCCCCGCAACCAAGCCAGCCAACCACTCTACCTGCGCGAAGTCGCAGTCCTGGCCGTACCCGGAAAGGATGTAAAAACCATCGCCTCCCCAGCGGATGTCGTGAATCTAACGAAATACTTCGACGCTGACGAAAATCTCTCCTGGGACGCACCGAAAGGTGAATGGACGATCCTGCGCTTCGTCTGCACCAACCACGGCCAGCAGTTGATCGTCCCCAGCCCAAACTCTAACGGACCGATGATCGACTTCTTCGATCCCGCCGCCACGGAGTTTCACCTTCACCACATCGTCACGACCATCCTGCGCGAGTTGGACAAACCGACGTTCGCGGGCACCAGTTTCAAAACACTCGAATTCGACAGCATGGAACTCCATGGCTTCACCCCATGGAACGTCACCATGGCCGATGAATTCCAGCGGCGCACGGGATACCCCATACTTTCCCACCTTCCGCTGCTGGCCGGTTGGAAAATGACGGATCAAGGCATGCAGGAACGCTTCCTCTATGATTGGAAAAAGGTGGTGAGCGACCGCTTGATCGAGGCTCATTACGCAACCGCTCGCGAATACCTCAAAAAATACGGCGTCTGCCTCATCGCCGAATCCGGAGGCCCCGCCCCCCCGATCTGGAATTCCAATCCGGTCGATGCTATCAAGGCGCTCGGCGCGGTCGATATCCCGCGCGGCGAGTTCTGGAACCGACATCGCGGCATCTTCCTCGTCAAGTCGATCGCCTCGGCCGCCCATGTCTATGACAAGCGCTTGGTCGATGCAGAGGCATTCACCACATGGCGGCGCTGGGTCGACGGCCCCCTAAATCACAAGGACCTCGCCGACCGCGCGCTCTGCGAGGGTTTGAACTGTTTTTCAATGCACACTTTCGCCAGTTCGCCGCCCGAGGCCGGACTGCCCGGATGGGCCTATCACGCCGGCACCGACATCAACCCCTCCGCCACCTGGTGGCCGATGGTCCGCGGGCTGATGGACTATCTAGCACGCTGCTCGCACATGCTGCGGCAAGGATGGTTCGTCGCGGATGTTTGTTATTACTATGGCGATCATGCACCGAACTTTTTCCCAACGTCCTGCCTTTTGCCGGAAAAACCATTGTTAGACGGACTGCATGCCGGTCACGATTATGACGTTTGCTCCGCCGAGATCATTCTCGATCACATGCGCGTGGAAAACGGCAGGATCACCCTGCCCGGCGGCATGACCTACGCGGCCTTGGCGCTGCCTGAACAAGACCAAATCCCGTTAGCCGTGATGAAAAAAATCCGCGAACTGATCGCCGCCGGAGCCACCGTGATCGGAAACCAACGCCCGCTCCGCGCACCCGGCCTGCACGACAACGACCAAACATCCCAGAGCGTGGCCAAAATTTCCAACGAACTCTGGGGCGCGGAAACAAATAAGGATCACCGTTTCTCGATCCGCCCCATCGACAAAGGCCGCTTAATCGTCACAACCGATCGCAGCCGCGCGCTCCGCAAAATCGGCGTCGGCGAGGATTTCGGCATCGTCGGCCGCGAACCCGGCGACCTCGGCCCACTGGATTTCGTCCACCGCAAGACCACCGAAGACGAATTCTATTTCGTGCGCAACAAGACACGAGAAGCCCAATCACTGACCTGCCGCTTCCGCGTTTCAGCAAAAGCCAACGGACAAGTCCCGCAACTTTGGTGGCCGCACTCGGGCCGCCGGACATCCTGCCCAGATTGGAAAACCACCGAAAATGGATACACCGAATTGCCCCTAGAGTTGAGCCCGCTCGGCTCGGTGTTCGTCGTCTTCCACAAAATCGGCGCAGCAGGAGAGATTGCACCGGATCCTCTCGTCACCGAAACCTTCACCGCAGCCAAAATTCCCGCGCCACTCGTCCTCGATGGACCATGGCAGGTCGAATTCCCGGAAGGCTGGGGCACACCCACCAAGACCACATTTCCAAAACTCGAATGCTGGACCACCTCACAGGACGAAGGCATCCGGTTTTTCTCCGGAATCGCCACCTACCGAAAAAACTTCGACGCCCCCGCATCCCTCACACAACAAAACCGGATCTTCCTGGAACTGGGCGACCTCGCCGAAATCGCCGACGTCTCACTCAACGGAAAACCGCTCGGCATCACCTGGCTGCCACCCTACCGGATCGAAGTGACTGGAGCACTTCAGGCCGGTGCCAACGAACTCAAAGTCCGCGTCGCCAATCTCTGGGCCAACCGGTTCAATGGCGATTCATTGCTACCCGAAGCCAAACGCTTCACCCGCAGCAATCTCGACCATATGCAGACCGACCCCACCTCAGACAGCTCATACAGCAATCTCCCACGCGGAAAAGAACGCCCGATTCACACAATAATCCCCCTACTCATGAAATCCGGCCTCCTCGGCCCGGTGCGAATCATCACGCCCGCCCAGTAAAAAACCCAAATTACCATCATCCCAGCTTTGCGACCTCTTGGCCTGCCACTTGACGGTTCAAGCCTTCCCCTCTTCAAATCAACAATCCAAAATCAACAATCGTCAATCAACCCTCTTCCTGCCACCCCGCTTCTTCCCTCTTGCCCAATCGTCCTTCCCCCCCTAGCGTCCGCCTTCCCGGCGATGAGCAACAAACCTGTATTTCTCTACGACACCACCTTGCGCGATGGCACGCAAGGCGAAGGCTTCCAACTGTCTGGCCTTGACAAGCTGCGCATCGCCCGGCGACTCGACGCTTTCGGCATCGATTATATAGAAGGCGGCTGGCCCGGCTCCAACCCGAAGGACGTCGAGTTTTTCAAGGAAGCCAAGACGCTGGATCTGAAACACGCCAAGCTCGCCGCATTCGGGTCCACCCGCCGCGCCGACACCCCCGTCGAGGAAGACACCCAAGTCCGCCTCTTGCTCGAAGCAGAAACCCCGGTGGTCACGATTTTCGGAAAAAGCTGGGAAATGCAGGTCACCGAAGTCCTTCGCACTACGGTGGAGGAAAACCGTGCGATGATCCGCGACACAGTGGCCTATCTGGTAAAACACGGCCGCGAAGTAGTCTATGACGCCGAACACTTTTTCGATGGATACAAGGACGCGCCGGAACACGCGCTCCAAACACTCGAAGCCGCCGCGGAAGGTGGCGCATCCTGCCTCGTGCTCTGCGATACCAACGGCGGCACGCTCCCCTCAGAGATCATGCAAATCTGCATGGCCGTTAAAGCCCGCATACCCGGCACCCCCTTCGGCATCCACACCCACAACGATTGCGAACTGGCCGTCGCCAACGCCATGGTCGCCGTGAAGGCTGGCGCCACTCAGATCCAAGGCACCATCAACGGCTACGGCGAACGCACCGGAAACTGCAATCTAACTTCCGTCATCCCGATCCTCCAACTCAAGATGGGCCTCAACGTGGTCCCACAGCTGGAGAACCTGCGAGATCTATCGTATTTCGTAGACGACGTTTCGAACAATCCACACTTCGCCCGAGCTCCGTTCGTCGGCCGCACGGCCTTCGCCCACAAAGGCGGCATGCACGTCAACGCCGTGCAGAAAAACGCCCGCAGCTACGAACACATCGTGCCCGCCAGCGTCGGCAACGAACAGAACATCCTCGTCTCGGAACTCAGCGGCCAAGACAACATCCTCATCAAGGCTGCCTCACTCGGTCTGCCCCTCGTCAAAGGCTCCGACGAAGCGAAGGCCATCCTCAAACGCGTTAAGGAACTCGAAAACGAAGGCTACTCGTTCGAAGCCGCCGCCGGCTCGCTCGAACTGCTGATCCGCCGCGAACTCGGCGATCACCAGAAACCCTTCAATCTAACCGAATACCACACCAGCTTCCGCCAATACCGCGACGGCCATCCGCCGGTCTGCGAGGCCACCGTGAAACTCGTCGTCGATGGCACCCCGGAACTCACCGTCGCCGAAGGCAAGGGAGTAGTAAACTCGCTCGACCTCGCCCTGCGCAAAGCCTTGCGCCCGTTCTATCCGGAAATCGCCAACGTCTCGCTAGTCGATTACAAGGTCCGCATCATCGACGGCCACGACGCCACCGCCGCTAAAACCCGCGTGCTCATCGTTTCCACCGATGGCGAAACCACCTGGGGCACCGTCGGCGTCTCGGAAAACATCATCGAAGCCAGCTGGCTCGCCCTCGTCGATGGCATCGACCTCTTCCTCCAAAGGAAAAATGCAAAACCCGCCTGACCCACCGTAGCGCAGGATCGCCTGTAGCGGCGAGTCTATGATCGCCTTCGGCTATCTACACTTCGTTCCGGTTGTCGCAGTCAAGGAAAAGAACGAAGCCCTATTCCTCACCCAAACCTAACAATTACCCGAACAATTTCTGAAACTAATATGAGAATTCGCCAATACATGATGGGCGCGGTATTGGCCTG
>CAYRLT010000549.1:0-7682 GCA_964425095.1 uncultured Luteolibacter sp. | reverse complement strand
AGGATAAGGATGATGGATGGAAGCGGAGCGGGGTTTGTTTCTTCTGGTTCTTGCGGTGTGCCCATCCCTGAATCGTCAGGATGTAATTACAAAGTACAAGTTTATTATCAGAGAATAAGAAATTTAGATGCGTTTGCCCTGAGCCAAAGGGAAAGACGAGGATCAGGATTCCGGCTTGTCGTGCGCTCACAAACCGATTACTAGAGCGCCGCTATGCCAATCGCAACTCCTGCGCAATATCGCGCCATGTTGGACGCCGCCCAGAAAGGCGGCTATGCCTACCCCGCCATCAACGTCACTTCGCTGCCCACCATCAACGGCGCACTCCGCGCTTTTGCTGAGGCAAAATCCGACGGAATCATTCAGATTTCCACCGGTGGTGGCGAGTTCGCTTCCGGAACCTCAGTCAAGGACGCAGCCTTCGGAGCCATCGTGCTCGCCGAAGCCTGCCATCTCTTGGCGGAAAAATACAACGTGCTCATCGCCCTGCACACCGATCACTGCCATCCGGCCAAGGTCGACAGCTTCCTCAAGCCGCTTCTTGAAGCCTCCCGCAAGCGCATCGCCGACGGCAAGGGACCACTTTTCCAATCCCACATGTTCGACGGCTCGGTCGTTGAACTGAAGGAAAACCTCGAAATTTCCAAAGCCCTCCTCAAGGAGTGCACCGAACTCGGCATCATCCTCGAAGTCGAAGCCGGCTGCGTTGGTGGCGAAGAAGACGGCCACGACACCTCCGGCCTCCCGATCGAAAAACTCTACACCACTCCTGCCGACATGGTGGAAGTTTACGAAGCCCTTCAACCGATCGGCCGCTTCCTTTTTGCCGCCACCTTTGGCAACGTCCACGGTGCCTACAAACCCGGCGCGGTGAAACTCAAGCCATCCATCCTCCGCGACGGCCAGAAAGCAGTCATGGACAAACACGGCGCAACCGCAGAAATGGATCTCGTCTTCCACGGCGGCTCCGGCACCTCCGAGAGCGACCTGCGCGAAACCCTCGACTACGGCGTCGTGAAAATGAACATCGATACGGACACGCAATACGCGTTCACCCGCCCGATTGTCACCCACATGTGCCAAAACATCGAAGGCGTGCTCAAAATCGACGGCGAAGTCGGCGACAAAAAGCACTATGATCCGCGCTCCTATTTGAAAAAGGGCGAACTCAGCCTTTGCGAGCGCATGAAAGCCGCTTGCGACGATTTGCGCTCCACCGGTCAAACGATCTGCGGAAAAGTTTAATCAACTCCTCCTCACCGGGGCGGCCTTGGTTTTTCAAGGCCGCCCCTTTTTTGTGGCTGCGTCGGTACGCAAACGCGGCATCTTGACAATCCGCCTATGTCATTCAGATTCAAGCGCGACACGATCACATGCCTTCCCCGAAAAACAGCCAAGAGCACCCGCTTGTAAATATTCTGATCAATGTGCTCATTCCGGTGCTCGCGTTGAGCTATCTGAGCAAGGACCCGGAATTCCAACAGGCCATCGGCAAGGCCGTGCGACCATGGCACATCGGTCCGCTCAAGGCATTGGTGGTCGCCCTTATGTTCCCCATCGGATACGGTGTCTGGCATTTCGCAAAAACCCGCAAACCGAATTTCTTTTCGGCCCTTGGCTTCATCTCCGTGCTACTCACTGGCGGGCTGACGCTTTTCCTATGGAACAAGGACGGCACCGTGAAACCCCACGCGGATATCCTGTTCGGCCTCAAAGAAGCCTCGATTCCCTTCGTCCTCGGACTGGCCGTCATCGGCTCACACTACACCAACAACCCTCTGCTGCGGCTTTTCATCTACAGCGATTCATTCTTTGACATTCCGAAAATCGAGCGCCGTGTCGATGAGATCGACGGCCGGGAGCGCTATCAACAAATCCTTTTTCAAGCCACCCTGATGTTCGCCGCGTCCTTTTTCATCAGCACCGTGCTGAATTTCGGACTCTCCTTGTATTTCCTCGGCGACCTTGATCACGCCGCCGCCAATGCCCGTGAACTTTACAACGAACGCGTCGCCAAACTCACCGGCTGGGGTTTCGCCGTAATCGGCGTGCCCATCCTTGTTTTCCTATTTTTCACACTGCGCCGCCTTCTCAAGAACCTCACCACACTCACCAGTATGAATGACGAGGAGCTGATGCTTCCGCGCTGAGAAATCCTCACACGCAGCGGAAATCAATCGACCAGATTGTCAACCCGCTGGGCGAGCTCGATGTCGAGCTGCGTTACGCCGCCGGCATCATCCGTGGTCAGCCGCAAAAACACCTTGGTGTGGCGGATGGTGATATCCGGATGGTGCTGCGCTTCTTCTGCGATTTCGGCGAGATCGTTTACGAAATCAATCGCGTCAGTGAATTCCTCAAACTCGATCGTTCGGGTGATGGCTTTTTTCTCATACTCCCACTCGGGGCATTTTTTCAGTGCGGCAGTGAGATCGGCGGATTCAAAAAGTTCGGACATAATTTAACTCGGGAAAAGATTACCCGCAAATATTGCGGCCACTCATTCCGCATTGGCAAGCCCGATTCGACACTTCTTGAAAAACGCGACCCGCAAAAGCGAAACGTCGGCAGAGCAGCAAGTATCACGCCGGGACCTTGACCTGATGCGCCCAATAGCACAAAATTCCAGCATGTTCAGCGCCAGCAAACTTACTCCGGAACAAATCGCCTCGCTCAAACAACGCGCCGCCGAAGGCGCCTCAATGTCAGATCTCCAACGCCACCTGAAGGAAGATCACGAAATTTCCCTCACTTACATGGACACCCGCTTCCTGATTCTCGATCTCGGTATCGAGTTGATCGAGGAACCCAAGCAACAACCCAAAACCGAGGAAGAAAAACCTGCGCCCATCCCCACCGGCACGGTCACCGTGACCATGGACTCCCTTACGCTGCCCGGTGCGCTCGTCAGCGGCAAAGTCACCTTCAGCGATGGCGAAAAAGCGATCTGGATGCTCGATCAAACCGGCCGCCCCGGCCTCGATCCGGACACGGCCGGCTACCGCCCGTCTCAGGAGGATATCATGGAATTCCAAGTCCAACTCCGCGCCCTGATCGAAAAAAGCGGTCTTTGATCAAGGCTTCCAGATGGTGTGCATGACCTCTGCTACCGACACATCGCACCCCCTGCGGTGTTAATGCTCTGCCACGATGACGCATCCCGCCCATCCCATGAAACTCCGCGTTGCGGTCTTGGCTTGGGCGCTCTGTGTGCTGATCTCCGCATGCGATTCTCCGCAGCAATCGGCCAAATCTCGCGATGACACCCAGTTGGTGGAAACGCGCCAGCAACTCGCCGCTGCCCGCATCGATCTCGCCAAATCCCGTCTCGTCTCAAACGCCGCCGATGAAGCTCTTGCCCTGCTGATTTCCGCGCTTGAAGCAGATCCCACATCCGAGGAAGCGCGGGACATGGCCGCAAAAATTCTCGCCAATACCCAGTGGCACCTACCGGAAACCAGCATCCATCACCCGCTGCCCATCGAGCGGATTGATTTCGCCTCACCTTCGGAAATGTGGATCGGTCTAGCAGGGTCGATCAATCAGTCCACAGCACTCAACACGATGGTGAAGTGGAACCTCGCGCCGTTGAAAATCGGGAGTGTGCTGTTTCCCCTAGCGGAAACCAAAACCCGTAGCCTTGTGCTCTCACCAACCCGCCGCTCAGCGCTCATCGAACGCGCCGGCGTCGCTTTGCTCTGCGATGCGCAAACCCTCAAACCGATCCGCGACATCGGGCAACTCCCTGAATTCGTCACCCCGCCCACCACTGTCACCTTCTCGCCGAACGGCCTCCTTCTTGCGCATCCGGCATTCGTTTCAGAAACAAATCATTCACTGGTTTGGAAAATCCGTGATACGGCCAGCGGTGAAATCCTCCGCAGTTCGGAACCGATCCCGCCATCCCATTCCAAACCGCTCGCCGCATTCTTAGATCAAGTGAAACTCCGCGTCCTGCATGCCGACGGCAGTCTGCTAGATATCCCAATCTCGCCGGTGGAACCCATCACCACCACTCCCGCAGAAACCGCGCTTGATCTAACATTCGCATATTTTTCTACTGATGGAGGCTCCGCTCTCACTCTCAAATGCTCTGATCCGCACAGTCCTCCACACCGCTTTCTGATGCCTTTCGGGAGTGGAGATCATCAGGCCCTTGGTCAAAGTTCGCTGCTGGAGCGCTTTCCCTGGAGCCGTCATCCGGGGATTTGGTCAGGAATAGGCAACGACCCTTTGCTTGCGCCTATCCGCGTCGAAAACAATCACGTGTTTTTCACCGGAGTCGACAATGCACCCATCCATACGGTCACCGATATCACCGCAATCGCCAGCAACGGCGATCAAATCGCGACTGGTGAAAGCGATGGAGCCCTCACCCTTCACCGCTTGCTCCCCTTGCCGTTCATCTTACAAAATCAGCCCAAATCTGCGGCCTTCGATGATACGTCTCTCGCCGCTTTCCGCGATCTCACGCACATTCTGACAGGCTTTACTTACCAAAGATCAACCCGCACGTGCCACAGCAACTCTACGGACGAGCGGATCAAAACTTTTAAAGCCTGTAATTTAAGCGCTCTTGCGAAAGTTTTTCCGACCTTGGATTTCAGTCCGCTTGTCAAACAACTCGAAGATTTTAAACTCTACCAAGTCTCAACCGAATCCCTAGTCCCGCTCACCAGGCGCCTCGATCGTGCTACTGAAAAATTAGCCCATCCGGAGATTCAAAATGCCTTCGATCAAGCGGATGAAAAAGCGATCCAATCCGCCATCACATCCGCCGGCCCCTGCGGTCCCGCCGCCGCGAAGGCCCTTGAACTCGCACTCGCTTCCACCCACACGGAATGGATCGAAGCCTGTCTGAGCAACGCCAAAGACCTACCGCCCTTGCTGCGGAAAATCGCGCTTTCCCGCATCGCATGGCTCCAAGACCGCAAGGCCGATGCCATCTCCGGTTGGCCAGAGGCATTTCCAGATCTAACACAAGTCCGTCTGCGTGAAGATTGGGACGGCTGGGAAAGCGCGGATTTCAGCCAGGTGCTGGAAAACCTTCGCCTTTGCGTGAGCGAGGAACTCGACGCCCTCGTCGTATCCGAAGTCTCGACACCAAAAAAACGCCAAGCCGTCATCGCTCGCCTCAGCGATCCACTCACACTCAAAGCCGTCGGCCGCGAGCGGTTTGCAAACGCCTGTCTCAAGGCAGCACTCGCGCTCGCGACATTCAAAGAGCACAGCAAGGCAGCCCTCAAACTCGCCGCCACCGCCCGCAACCTCGGCGAATCCCCCGCCCCATGCCTCCGCGCCGAGGCGCTCTCGTTCACCGCCCTCGGCGACTATCAAAAGGCCCGCGATCGCTGGGTGACGCTCATCACCGAGCATCCGATCCAAGATCATGTCCCCGGCGATTACACCGAAGCCGCTTACACTTCATTTGAAAATGCCGATCCGCAACAAGCGATGGCCATCCTAACCACCGGTCACCACCGATTCCCGAACGACGCCAACTTCGCCCTGCGCGCCGGATGGATCGCGCTCTTAACCAACAATTCCGAACAAGCTTACCGGTTCCTGCTCTCCGGCCGTCAGATTGGCTATCCGCCTGAAAAGCTTGAAAACTCACTCGCCCTCCTCGCTCTCGCCGCCGCGCAAAGCGGCGCCACCGATGACGCCGCCGTATTCTATCAAGACCTCATCCGCTTAGCCCCCGCCTGGAAAAATCCCAAGACCATCGACACCCTTGAATGGCCCGACGAAATGAAAGATTTCCTTCGACGTTTGGTTCCCTGAACCAAACCATGGACTTCGGTTTCCGAAGTCATGGCCCGATCACATGTCGCAGCATCCACTCTGCGATGTCGGCGTAGATCGGATAGTTCGTGATGAGAACGTTGTCATGGCCGGCTCCGGGGATTTCCACCCACTTTTTAGTAATGTCCGCAGGTAGGGAATCGAATAGGCGGCGTCCGCCGTCGATGAAAATCACATGGTCCGCCGTACCGTGCGCGATCATGGTGGGAATTCGGATCGATGCCGCATGACGAGTTGGCTGGATGTCCTCCAGCCAAATACCGGATTTCCAATGATAGACCGAGCCCGTGGCATCCGCCCACAAGGGACCGAGCGTTATCCCCGAATGGCGGACCGCCTGACCTTGGATCACGGCTGGAAACGAATCGAAACTGGCCACCACAACCAATGCCTTCCATGGCGCGCCCGGTTGGTCGGCAGCATGAACGGCGACCGATCCTCCCATCGACATGCCCATCAATCCGGCGGGTTGCGGATCGAAACCGAACTTCCGCGAAGCCTCGTTCAGCACGCGCCCGGGCAAGCCCGCCTCGCGTACACCATAAGTTGCGATGTCCGCCGGATGATCTCCATGACCGGGAAGATCCGGAATCACGCAGCGGAAACCCACCGCACAAAGCCTCTCAGCGATAGAAAGATAATCCTCCTTCCTGCCTTTGCGGCCGTGAGTGAGAACGAGTGTGCCTTTCAACAAACCCAATGGCGGAAGCGTGAGGCCGCGATCAGTGAGTTGTTTGCGGATGATTTCTCCACGCTCGCCGGGATTTCCGGCGGGACTCACCACAAGACACGGCGTGCCGTCACTCGTGGTGAATGGCTCGATCCGCATGCCATGCGCGTTTTGGTTGGTTAGAAAATCGCGGTGATAGTCGATCAGCGGTCGCCGGGATGGACTGGCGATTTCAGATCCCGACCAGTATGCGAGGCCGCCGGACACGACGAAAAACAACAGCAGCCCGCTGATCGAAATTTTTCCCCAATGCTTTCGAATGTGTCTCATGAATGTGTAAATTCTCAGCGACCGATCTCACGCAGAGCGGTCGCCACTTGTTCCGCGTTTTGTTCCTGGATCGTATTGTGGCGCCCGCCGGGAATCTCCGAGAAGCGGACGATGTCTTTGCGTTCGTCGGCCATTTTGCGGCTCATGGTCACTGGGATCACCTCGTCATTGGTGCCATGAATGATGATAACCTCACCGGAACCTCGGGCACTTAACTCCGCGAGTCGCGCTTCATTATCAAACCGATGCGTGACCAAGAATCCCACCGGCAGGCCGACCACGACACGGGCCATGTCCATGGTGCTGGTGAATGGCGAGATTAAAACAACGCGCTGGATTTTGAATTCGGTGGCTGCAATCAAACTGGCGGCGCCCCCGAGGCTGTGGCCGAAAAAACGCAGGCGCTTGGGATCGGGATCACGCAGCCAGCCGATTTTCTCCGAAGCGATCGGCACAGCCGCGCGCATCGACTCTTGAATGCGTCCTGGGCTTGGCGCGCCCTCACAATCACCATATCCCGGGAAGTCCACTAACAACCATGCGTCTTCTTGTGGCGCGTGCTTTTCTATCCATTTGGACCAATCAAGCGCCACCGTTCCATTCCCTCCGCAGACGATCCAAAGATTGCGAGGAGAGTTGAGGTTACCTTGGAGGAAAGCGCGTTGTTTGCCTTGTGACGTTGTAAAATCGATCGGCTTGCCCTGAGTCCTTGCCGCCCATTCAGTCGTCACGCCAGGGGCGTAGGGCCGCGGAAAATAGATGAGCTTCGATTGGCGACTGGCGATGATGAGGACAAGGGCAATGACGACGCAGCCGAGCGTGAGCGAGATACGAAGCCAGCGGGGAATCATGAAAGAAGCAGTAACCCGATAAACTG
>CAYRLT010000548.1:0-2653 GCA_964425095.1 uncultured Luteolibacter sp. | reverse complement strand
TCTCGGTCGAGTGGGAGGACGTTCGCATGGATCGCATCCACGGCGCCACTGAGTCGGCCGCCTTCGTGCGTCAACTCGACTTCTCTTCCAGCGCCGTGGCGTTCGATGCCGCCTTCGACAAAAAGAAGGGCAAATCTAAATGAGCGCAGCCAAACGCAAAATCCGCATGGGCATGGTCGGCGGCGGACGCGGGGCCTTCATTGGCGGCGTCCATCGCATGGCGGCCGCCCTCGACGGTCAGATCGAACTCGTCTGCGGCGCATTTAGCAGCGACCCTCAACGCTCGCGCGACTCGGGAGCCGATTTCTTCCTCCCGCCGGAGCGATGCTACGGAACCTTCGAGGAAATGATGAAGTCCGAGGCCGCCCTGCCGCTGGGCGAACGCATGGATTTCGTCGCCATCGTCACCCCGAACCATGTCCACTTCCCCGCCGCCAGGGCCGCGCTGGAACACGGCTTCCCGGTTCTCTCCGACAAACCCGCGACCTTTAATCTCGCGGAGGCGAAAGAACTCGGCGCCCTCGTTGCCAAAACAGGTCTCCTCTACGGACTCACCCACAACTACACCGGCTATCCGCTCGTCAAAGAAGCCCGTGACATGGTGCACGCCGGAAAACTCGGAAAAATCCGAAAGGTCGTCGTGGAATACCCTCAAGGATGGCTCTCCACTCGCCTCGAGGAATCAGGCCAGAAGCAAGCCGCCTGGCGCACCGATCCGACCAAATCTGGCGCAGCCGGTTGCCTCGGCGACATTGGCACCCACGCTGAAAACCTCGCGGAGTTCATCACCGGCCTCCACATCAAGGAACTCGCCGCCGACCTCACCACCTTCGTTGAGGGCCGCGCGCTCGACGACGACGGCAATGTCCTCCTCCGCTTCGACAACGGCGCCAAGGGCATCCTCCATTCGTCTCAAATTTCCGTCGGCGAGGAGAACAACCTCGCCATCCGCGTTTACGGCGAACTCGGGGGCCTCGAGTGGCACCAGCAGGAACCGAATACTCTTCTTGTGAAATGGAACGACCGCCCGACGGAAATCCGCCGCACTGGCCTCGGCTACCTCGGCGCAAACGCCGCCGCACACACTCGCATCCCGGCGGGCCACCCCGAGGGCTACCTCGAAGCCTTTGCCAACATCTACCGCAATTTCGCCAATCACCTCCGCGCCGTCATCGACGGCACCTCGCCCGACGCCATCGCGCTCGACTACCCGAAGGTCGAGGACGGCATCCGCGGCATGGCCTTCATCGAAGCGGCGGTGGATAGCTCAAAACACAACGCCCGCTGGACCTCGCTCTCCATATGAAAATCAAACACCTCGCCCTCGCAGTGATTCTTGGTTCAACCATCTTGGCCGAAGCCGCCGATGCCCCCAAGCGCGTCCTCGTGTGCACCACCACAGTGGGGTTCCGCCATCCTTCGATCCCCTATGGCGAGGAAGCCCTCGCGGCGTTGGACGCCTCCGCGCCGGACTTCGAGATCGTCACTTGGCTCCGCCAACCGGACATCGAGGTGCCCCAAGCACCCAATCCTCCCCGCAAGCCGGCGGACAATGCTCCCCAGGCCGAACTCGACAAATACACGGCCACCCTCGCAGACCATAACAAGGCGATGGAAACATGGAACCGCGAGGTGAAACCGGAAGCCGACATCAAACGCGCCGAGTTCAACGCCGCCATGGCCAAGACTCTCGAGGCACTTTCACCCCAAGCCCTGCGCGACAACCGCATCGATGCTGTTGTATTCTGCAACACCTCAGGAGCGCTTCCGCTTCCCGATACCGAGGGCTTCGTGGAGTGGATTCGCTCAGGCGGAGCGTTCATCGGCATGCACGCGGGCAGCGACACCCTCAAGGACTCGCTCCCCTTCACGGAAATGCTCTGTGGCAGCTTCGATGGACACGGCCCCCAAGTTCCCGCCACCCTCCACGCGGGGGACAAGGCGCATCCAGCCAACGGCAACATCGGGGACATCTGGACCCTCTCCCAAGAGGAAATGTATCTCATAAAAAAACACGACCGCGGCAAGGTGCGCTCGATCTGGTTCATGCGTCACCACCCGAACAAGCCCGAGGAAAAAGGCTTCTTCCCGGTCGCGTGGGTGCGCGGACTCGGCGAGGGACGCGTCTTCTACACCACCCTCGGCCACCGCGAGGATATCTGGAGTATCGACCCCGCGCTCCCGAAGCGCATCAACTCGATTGAAATCGCCTCCCAATTCCGCAGCCATCTCCTCGGAGGCATCCGCTGGGCCCTCGGCCTCGCTCCCGGTTCCTCCGAACCCAACCCCGCAGCCAACTAAAAAAACAACCTAATGAGCACTGAATACTTCCCCGGCATCCCAAAGATCACCTTCGAGGGCCCCAAATCCAAAAATCCCTTCGCCTTCAAACACTACAACCCCAGCGAATTCGTCGAAGGCAAGTCCATGCGCGATCACCTGCGCTTCGCCGCCGCCTACTGGCATGTCATGCGCAACCCGCTCGCCGATCCCTTCGGCGGCGGAACGGCCCTCATGCCGTGGGATGACGGTTCGAACTCCGTCGCCAACGCCCAGAAGCGTGTGCGCGTCTTTTTTGAATTCCTCGAGAAAATCGACATCGACTTCTACTGTTTCCACGACCGCGATGTTGCACCGGAGTGCGACACGCTCG